>JAICRD010000106.1 GCA_025937535.1 Chloroflexota bacterium
CTACCCGGGCATCACCGCGGCGCGCAGCAGGAACATCACGCGGGACGGGGTGTTCCCATCCGAGGAGTATCAGATGGGCGTTACCCAGCCCGGTTGGCGGATGTACGTGAACAAGGGCGACCGGTTGGTCTTCAACGGCACCTACGATTCCGACCAGGTCGCAGCCATCTACAACGGAGGCAACCCGATCCTGTTCTGGGCCGGCATCCCGGCCCTCGCCGCGTGCGCCGTGCTGGCCTGGAAGCGCCGATCGATGGCGCTCGTGCTCATCGTCGCGGCCTTCGCGTTCCAGTACGTGCCCTGGATCCGGATCGAGCGGGCCACCTTCGCGTACCACTACCTGACCGCGGTGGTGTTCGCGATGATCGCGGTCGCCTACTGCGTCGACGAGCTGCTGCGGCGACCCGCGTGGCGCGACCTGGCCATCGGCTACCTGGCGCTGGTGGTGATGGTTGGCGTCCTGATCTTCCCGCTCGGCTCGGCGCTGCCGATGCCGGACTGGTACATCAACGCCGCGCGCTCACTGCCGCCGTGGAACTACGCATTCCAGTTCCCGGAGCCGCCGCAGGGCACCCGAGCCGAGCTGCTCGAGCTAGGGCCATCGAAGGTGATCCTCGGCTTCCTCGTTGCCGGTGCGGCGTGTCTCTTCGCCGTCATCGGCCGTGGCTGGTGGCAACGCCGGGAGGAGCGCCACGTCGGCGACGTTCTGCCGGAGGGCGGCTGACCGCTACGAGCTCCTGCGCGACGCGTTGAAGAGCAGGAACAGGCCGATGACGACGATGACCACCGGCCACACGAGATTCCAGTTGAACTCCGGCAGGTACTCGCGCACCAGGAACCAGAGGCCGATGAGCACCAGGCCGATGCCGACCACCACCCCGGCGCGGCCGTCGGAGCGGACCGGCTCCGGCTCCGTCCAGGTCGCGCCCGTGTCGACGGCGGTGGCCGGAGCGTTCGGGTCGGCCGGGTCGATCGGCTCGCCGGTCGCCAATGGCGGTGCCACCGGCATGCCCCTCGGCTCCTCGGGCACCACGATCCAGCCGACGATGTAGGCGATCAGCGCCGCGCCGCCGGTGAGCGGCACAAGGATGGCCCACGCGATGCGCACCAGCGCCGGGTCGGTGTTCAGGTAGGTCGCCAGGCCGGCGGCGACGCCGCCGAGGATGGTGTCGGTGCGAGATCGGTACAGGCGGCGGTTCATGAGCATCCGTCCTCCGGGTTGAGCGTGAAGCTGGCCGCGTTGCCGCTGACGGTGAGCGTGATGGCGGCGGCACCGCCGCCGCCGTTGCTCCACGTGTCGCCGGTGCGGGTGAGGCCGCTGTCATCCAGGTTGTGGCTGAAGGTGATGTTGTCCTCGTCGACGGTGATGGCGACGCTGGCCGACTCGGCGACGCACAACTCGAGCGAGCCGGCGTTCATCTCGATCGAGCCGCTCAGGGTGGTCGCCTCGTCGGTGTCGATGCTGATCGAGCCGGCATTGGCGTCGATCGACAGGCCATCGACCGATGCGCCCGGCAGCCGCATCTTCACCTCGCCGGCGTTGGCGTCGATCCCGAGCTCGGTGAAGGTCGCTTCGTCGAGGTCGAGCTGGCTCGATGCGGCGTTGGCATCGACGGACAGCCCGAGGTCGGCGTCCGTGGGAAGGGTTACGTTCCACTCCTGGCGACGATCGGCAAAGCCGAAAGGTCCGTCGGCGTCGGCGCTGACGCGCAACGAGCCGTCGTCGGCGCTGATGCGTGGCTCATTGCCGCCGCCATAGCGCGCGCCGACGCTCCAGTCGCTGCCCGCCGCGGTCGAGATGGCCAGCTCGCCGCAGTTGAAATCGAGGTCCACGCTGGCGCTGCCCGCGAAGGAGCCCTCCGAACTCACGAGCTCGTCCGCCTGCCCACCGCAGCCGATGCCGATGCCGCCCGGCCAGCCGGTGATCAGCGTGCCGGCCATGCCGCCAACGACCAGCCCGGCAACCAGCGTCGCGACAAGCGCGAACGGCGTCCGCGCCGCGATGACCGCGATGCCGATGACGATCAGGACGACCGGCCAGAAGCGCCACAGGTCCCTGGCGCTCTCACCGGCGATGACCCCCGACTGAATCGCCAGCGCCACGGCGCCGGCGGTGATGAGTGCCACGCCCCAGAAGACGAGGCCGCGGTTGATGCGCACGGTCGGAATCTCCTACTCGGTGCCACGCAGCGTAGCGGGCGGAGCGTCCCGAGGGCCAGTGCCGAACGGCACAGGACAAACGACGTAGTTTGCTTGACACCGGCGAAGCGACCGCCGTAGACTCCGCCGGCACCCAAGTCCGCGGTTGACGCTGCGCGGGTGTCCGGCGACCAACCACCATTCAGCAAGGAGCGATCAAGACGGCAATGAGACTCCTCATCTGCGCCTTCATGACGCACGGGAGCGCGCCTACCGGCAGCGCTGTCGACGGGAGATCTGTGCCCTGGTCGAGGTAGAGCAACGGCGGTAAGACCGCCGAAGCCACCGGAGCCGTGGGCCGGATCGGGTCCACGGTTTTTTGTTGCCCACGCGGGCGACGCAAGAGCCGCGGACCCTGACCAACCAGGGTCGCGGCTCATTTGGTGTCCGGCCCATCAGCCAACCGACACGGAAGACTCGAACGATGATCGACGTAGTGAACGAACCGAAGAGCGCACCGATGCCGATCCCGGCGAGTGAGCCGGTGCGTCGCGTCGGGCCGCCACCCGTGGGCGAGCAGCCCGCGCTGCTCATCGAGCACGCCACGAAGCGGTTCGTGGTGGGCCGCAAGAAGAAGTCCGTGGTCGCGGTCAACGACGTGTCGATCTCGATCCGGCGCGGCGAGATCTACGGGATCCTCGGCGCCAACGGCTCCGGCAAGAGCACGCTCATCCGCCTGGTCAGCACGTTGCTGACGCTCGAGGGCGGCCGCGTCGAGGTCTTCGGGCACGACGTGGCGCGCGACGAGATGGCGGTCAAGCGGCTCATCAACCGGGTGAGCGTCGACGCGGCCTTCTTCAAGAAGCTGTCCCCGCACGAGAACCTGGCCTACGCGGCCCGGCTCTACGGCCTGGATGCGAGGAAGGCGCGGGCCGAGGCGATCACGATCCTGGCGCGGCTGGGCATCGGCGAGAAGCGGCTCGGACGGCCGCTGGAACAGATGAGCCGGGGGATGCAGCAGAAGGTCGCGATCGCGCGGGCGCTGCTGACGAGCCCGACCGTGCTGCTGCTGGACGAGCCGACCACCGGCCTCGACCCCCGGTCGAAGCTCGACGTGCAGTCCTTCATCGAGGAGGTGCGCGACACGCACGACGCGACGATCGTGCTGACCACGCACGACCTGACCGAGGCCGAGCGGCTGTGCGACCGGATCGGGCTCATCAACGACGGCCGGCTGGTGGTCGACGGGACGCCCGCCGAGCTCAAGGAGCTGGTTGCCCGCGACTACGGGAAGGAGCCGAGCATGGACAGCGTGTTCATGACATTCACTGGCAAGAGTCTCGACGACGATATCGACGACGAGAACGAAGACGACGACTGAAGGAAACGAAAGGAGGTGATCAACGTGCACAGCAACCTCGACCTCCGTGTCGTGCTCTCCCTCGTGGAGGAGCGCCAGGAGCGGCTGCGCCGCACGAGCCTCCTGGTGAGCGAGCACACGTCGCGGCGCCGCGTGCGCCGCTGGCTCGGGCATCAGCTGGTGCGCTTCGGCAGCCGGCTGGCCAACGAGCCGACGATGCGACCGGTCCGCGCCCCGTAAGGGGCCGGCCGGCCCATCGGTCCATCAACTGAGCAAGAGACCAACCGATGTCGATCGCAACGCGCGAGCTGCGGGCGAGCTTCGCCTTCGTCGAGCGCAACTTCAACCTGACCAAGCGGTACTGGGGCTGGGAAGTGGCCTGGCTGGTGTACTCGCTGGCGGCCGCCCTGGCGGTCGCCTACATCGGCGTGGCGCAGAACGATCCCGTCCTGCTCCAGACGCTGATCATCGGCGCCATCTTCTGGAACTTCCTGTCGATCGTCTTCGGCTTCATCGGCGAGACGGTCACCTGGGAGCGCTGGGAGGGGACGCTGGAGTACACCTTCATGGCGCCGGTGCGGCGCTACACCCAGCTCATCGGCTCCACCTTCTTCGCGGTCGCCTACGCGGTGATCCAGATGGTGGTGATCCTGATCGTGATGCTGTTCTTCTTCGACGTCGAGTTCACCGGCGGCAACTTCGTGACCGCCGGCGTGTTCCTGGCGCTCGGGTCGATCAGCTTCGTCGGGGTCGGGATGATGGCCGCCATCCTGCCGCTGCTCTACGTGGAGCGCGGGGACCAGATGGTGTTCGTCATCCAGTCGATCATCCTGCTGTTCTCCGGCGTCTACTACGCCCCGGAGACCCTGCCTGACTGGATGCAGGTCGTGGGGCTCTTCTCGCCGGGCACGTACGTCCTCGAGGGGATTCGTGGCGGGCTGATCGACGGCCTGCCGGTGACGGCGCTGCTCAACGACGTGTGGCCGCTGGTGGTCATGGGCGCCATCCTCATCCCGCTGGGTGTGTACGTGTTCGGGATCGCGGAGCGCTACGCCAAGCGCACCGGAAAGCTCAAGAGAGTTGGTTGACATGACACTGACCGATGCGGCCGCCGGCGCGGCCGAGATACCCAACCTGGTCATCCGGCCGTACGCCGGCGAAACCGACCTGCCCGAGATCGTGCGGGTCACCAATGCGGAGCTGGCCGCCGATGGGGTCGACGAGCGCGAGAGCGCCACGAACCTTGCGGCCGAGTTCCGCCATGCCTCCGATGCCTTCGACGCCTCCCGCGACGTCCTCGTGGCCGAGGTCGACGGCGTCATCGTGGGCAGCGTGCGCATCTCGTGGGTCGACGCCACCGATGGAAAGCGCGAGTACCGCTCGCGTGGGGCGCTCGACCCCGCCTGGCGGCGTCGCGGCATCGGCCGCCGGCTGCTGCGCTCGGCCCGCGACCTGATGGCCACGCGCGCGTCGGAACGTCCGACCGAGCGGCCAACGGTCGCCGGCATGTGGGTGGACGAGAAGCAGGCCGGCCGAATCGCGCTCGCGAAGTCGGAGGGCTACGCGCCCGTCCGCTGGTTCTTCGAGATGGAGCGTCCGCTGGATTCGCTTCCGGCCCTGCTGCCGATGCCGGAGGGCCTCGAGGTTCGGCCGGTGACGGTCGACGACGCGCCAGGGATCTGGCACGCCGATCACGACGCTTTCCAGGACCACTGGGGCGGCTGGGATCCGTCCGAGGCCAGCATGCGGCGCTGGATCGAGTCGCAGGAGTTCGATCCGGCCCTGTTCGTCGTCGCCTGGGACGGCAACGAGATCGCGGGCGCGGTGCTGAACGCGATCTATGCCGACGAGAACGAGGAGCTCGGTCTGCGTCGCGGCTGGCTGGACAGCGTCTTCACGCGTCGCGCGTGGCGCGGCCGCGGGCTGGCGCGCGCGCTCATCGGCCGCTCGCTGCACCTGCTGGCGGAGCGTGGCATGGACACTGCCGCGCTGGGGGTGGATGCCGACAACCCGTCCGGTGCGCTGCGCCTGTACGAGTCGTGCGGCTTCACGGTCGCGAATCGCGGGTCCGCCTGGCAGCGCCCGCTGGAGGACGATCCATGGACGTGATCACCGCTCCGGCGGGCCTCGTCCTGCGGGCGTTCCGGGGGGACGAGGATCTGAATGAGATCGTCCGCGTGCTCAACGCCGAGAGCGAGGCCGATGCGATCGTCGAGCACGAGAGCGTCGACGCCGTGCGGGCATGGCTGTCGAGCCCGTCCGAGCAGTTCGACGCGGCACGCGACGTCGTGCTCGCGGAGCTGGACGGCCGCGTGGTCGGCGTCGCCGGGCAGGACTGGGTCGACACGCGCGATGGGCAGCTGCGCGAGTTCCGGCTGTGGGGCGCCGTCGACCCGCCCTATCGGCGACGTGGGATCGGGTCGACGTTGCTGGCCGATAACGAGCACCGGGCGCTCGGATCCGCTGCTGCGCGCTCGTCGGCGCGGCCGGTGTCGCTGGGTGCATGGTCGGCGGTCGGGCGTCCCGGCGCTCGCCTTCTGGAACGCAACGGCTACGAGGTCGTGCGCTGGTTCTTCGACATGGTCCGGCCGAACCTGGAGGACATCGTCGACGTGCCGCTTCCGTCCGGCTTCGAGCTGCGGCCGGTGGAGCCGGAGCAATACGCGCAGCTCTGGCGCGCCAATCGCGAGGCGTTCCGCGACCACTGGGGCGGGTCGGACGAGTCGGAAGCCGCGATGCATCGGTTCTTCGACGACCCCTCCAATGACCCGGCGCTGTGGGTCATCGCCTGGGACGGCGACGAGATCGCGGGCGGCATCATCAACTCGATCCACGCGGAGGAGAACGAGGCGCTCGGCCTCCAGCGCGGCTGGCTGAGCTCGGTCTTCACGCGACGGCCGTGGCGACGTCGGGGGCTGGCCCGGGCGCTCATCGCGCGGTCGTTGGTTCTGCTGCGCGATCGCGGGATGACCAGCGCCGCGCTGGGCGTGGATGCCGACAACCCCTCGGGCGCCCTTGGCCTGTACGAGGCGGCCGGCTTCGCGGTCGAGGAGCGCTTCACGGCGATGCGAAAGAGGGCGTCATGACGCTGGTTGCCGTTCCCGAGGCACCGGCCGTCCCCAATCTGGTGTTCCGTGGCTACCGCGGGGCCGAGGACCTGCCGGCCATGCTGCGCGTGTACACGGCTGCCCACGAGGCCGACGGCCTCGAGGAGGTCACGACGCTCGAGGACATGCAGCGCAACTACGCCACGCTGGTCAACTGCGACCCGGCGCGCGACATCCTGCTGGCCGAGGTGGATGGCTCGCTCGTGGCATACGCGCGGGTCTTCTGGATGGACCTGGTCGACGGCGGCCGCTCGTACGAGAACTTCGGGTTCGTCGATCCCGCCTGGCGCCGGCGCGGCATCGGTGGTGCCATGCACCGCCACAACGAGCGGCTGCTGCGTTCGATTGCCGCGGGCCACGAGGGTGTGGCGCCGAAGTACTTCGGATCGGAGGGGATCGAGTCGGACCCCGGCAACACGACGCTGTTGCGCAACGACGGATACGAGGCGGCGCGCTACTTCTACGACATGGTCGCGCCGTCGCTCGATGGGATCGTCGCGCCGCCCATGCCCGAAGGGATTGAGACGCGGCCGGTGACGCGCGACCAGTACCGCACGATCTGGGACGCCATGGCGGAGGCGTTCCGCGACCACTGGGGTGAGGCCGAGTGGGTGGAGGAGGACTGGGAGCGCTGGGTGGCCGACCCCGACAACGAGGATCCGCGCTTCTGGCGGGTCGGCTGGGACGGCGACCAGGTCGCCGGCGCCATCGCCACCACTGTGCCCGTCGAAGAGAACGAGCGGTATGGCCGGTCTCGCGTGTACGTGGCGTCGGTCTCCGTGCGTCGGCCGTGGCGGCGCCGCGGGCTGGCCCGTGCGCTGCTGGCCTCCTCGCTCGTCGCGGCGCGCGAGGCCGGCTACACCTCGGCGTCGCTGGGCGTCGATACCAACAGCCCGACCGGCGCCACCGATCTGTATCGGTCCCTCGGGTTCGAGCCGGAGAAGACGTTCATCGCCTGGCGCAAGCTGATGTAGCGGCGGTTACGGCGGGTGGCCGGCCGAAATATCGGGCAGCGGTGCACGTGAAGATGGCTTCACGTGCCGCTATGCCTCATGTACCAGGCCCGGCCGCGCGCCCTGATCCTGTTGCGTGCGCGGCTGCTCGATATATCGGGCACGGCCGCGTCTACCGGCCCGAAGCGGGCACTCGCTCGCGGACCTCGTAGTAGTAGTCGACGATGCGCTCCGTCACCCGGTCCCAGCTGAACTCGGGGGCGCGCTCGC
>JAICRD010000100.1 GCA_025937535.1 Chloroflexota bacterium
GAGCGCGTCGACCGCGGCCCGGTCGCCGAGTCGGCGCTGGCCAAGCCGCTGCGCGAGGCCGGCTTCCGGCCGAGCTATCGGGGCTGGATTCTCAGAGCGAGCTAGCGCTGCTCACCTGGGCGTGAGCGGGCGGCCACGTCGGCCACTCAGCCGGCCGGATAATCCGGATCGGTGCCGATGACCTCCCAGGCGTCGACCACGAACTGCTCGCGGCAGTACCACTCGGCCGCCAGGTCGTTGGCCACTCGCTCCTGGCCCGGGTCGCCGGGCGCGACCACGCAGTCGACCGATCGCGCGTCGTTGAAGTGGCCGGTGACGCGCAGGATGCTGCCCCCTTGTTCGGGCAAGACCTGCGGAAGCTCGGGCGGGATGCGGAGCACCAGGTTCTCGACCACAGACACCGGTTGCGCGAACGGCGGACGCAGCAGGTCGACGTCGACCGGATGGGCCAGCCACTCGGGCGTAAAGGTCCCCACCGCGTCGCCGGTGCACTCGACGCAGCCGTAGGTGCCCTCGACGGTGATCTGGCGATCGCCGATGCAGGCGAGCCGCGCCCACGGCGTGAGCGCATAGAGCGTCGTGAGATCGACCTCGCCGATCGGGCAGGAGGCCTGCGCCAGGGCCAGGTACGACTCGCCGCCGGTGCCGGCGGCAACCCATCCGGACAGGGGTGGATCGCCCGGTGGGTTCATCGGCCAGCCGTGATATCCCTGCTGGTAGAGCGCGAGATACCACACGAAGCCGCCGGTCTCGACGGGCCCGAGCGCCGTCGCGTTGGTGACGAGGAACAGCTCCTCGCCTGCGTTCGCCGAGGTGACGATGGGCGCCGTCGTGGCGGGCGCCTGACGCAGGCGGAGCTGGTCGGCGGTGACGACCACCGTTGAGCCGATGGGCAGGATGCCCTCGGGCGGCGTCACCACGGGCGTTGGCGCTGTGGGAGCCGGGGTGGTCGACGGGATTGCCGGCGCTGTCGATCCGGGCGCGCTGGCGCCGGGCTCCGCGCTGGCAACAGCCGAGCCCGAGGTGCCCGGAGACCCCGTTGGAGACGAGGTGCCGCCGTCCCCGTTGCCGGTCAGCAGCACGATGAGCAGAAGGACCACCAGGATCGCGAGCAGGATGGAGCCGATCAGCAGCGGCAGCGGGTCTGGCTTGCGGCGTCGGGGTCGGACCGGTGGCTGCGGCCGAAGTGGCGGGTAGGGCTGGTTGCTCATGCGGCCCGCCGCCCGCTCGAGACCGGCCGGACATAGCAGTGTCCCGAAGGAACCACGAGACCCGTTGATGCAATCTCTGGGTCCACGGACTCCTCCGGGACAAGAACTACTCTATGGCGGCCGGCGCCGGTCGCCAAGTCGGTTTGTCCACGAATTTGCCCCTCCGGACGGCGGTTATCCACCGGTTGTCCACACCGTTGCGCACTCAACCGGCCAGCTCCACGAGGAGATCGGGGATCCAGAGCTCCGTCCGGCCAGTGAAGCTGAGCACGGTGACGACGGCGAGAAGGAGCACGAAACCGGCGAGCACCACTCGGTCGGTACGATCGAACGCGAGCTGGCGCAGCCAGGTGCGAGGCTGAGTACCGAAGCCGCGAAGATCCATGGCATCGATGGTGTCCTCGGCGCCGACGATGGCGTTGATGGTGACCGGCGTGACCATCGGGATCGTGCGGGTCAGCTTGCCGATGGGCGTGCGACCTCGCTTCTCCCATTCGTAGCCGCGCACGCGCTGCGCATCGATCGTCGTCTGCAGGTCGCCCGCCAGAGACGGAACGAAGCGGAAGGTGAGCTCCATGCCGTACGCGAACTTGTACGGCACGCCCAGCCGGGCGAACGCCGGCCCGATGTCGCCGGGCGCGATAGCGTACGCAATCGGCAGTCCCACAGCCGCCATGGAGAGGAATCGCAGGTACTGCACGATGGCGTATGTCACCGATTCCGCGCTGATGGGCGTGCCGATGAGCGGCAGGCGGAAGTAGATGTGCAGCTCATCCTCGGCCAGGCCACGCAGCTCTCCGCCGGTGAGCAGCGTGTTCACGATCACCACGAAGCTGACGAAGAAGAGCACGTACGCCCATTGGATGCGAACCGCGCGGAACGGGATGCCGGCCGATCGGTAGTAGAGCGCGGCAATGATCACCAGGCCGGCGAGGATGCGAAGGTCCCAGACCTGGATGACGGTGAAGACGAACAGGGCGAGGCTGACGAGGAGGAGGCGGGGGTCGCGGCGTGACAGCCACGACCCCCGTCCCAGGTAGCGCGGTGCGATGTTCATCGCACGCGACCGCTCTCGGTCGTCAGCGCCCCATCGAGTCCCGAAGCGGATCCCAGGCCGCCACCAGGATCGGGGTGAGGATGACCGCGGCGATGAGGTTCGTCGTGATCACCGGCAGGTAGTTCGCCGTGAACGCCACGCTGACGTCGTCGGCCGTGCCGAGCCAGATGTCGGTGAAAACGAACAGGAAGCCGATGACGACGGCGAGCGCAGCCGCCACCGCGGCGAGCAGCAGCCGATTCGGGATCGTGCGGGCAAGCCACACGCCGAACAGCCCAGCGAGCAGTCCCGCGAAGCCGTTGGCCAGGCTCCAGTTCCAGCTCGTCAACAGGCCCCAGCCGCTGATCTGGTCGGCGATCGCATTCCCCACGAAGCCGGTGAAGAAGCCGACGATCGGCCCGAACGCGAAGCCGAAGAAGGTCACCAGCGCGAACGCGGGGCGGACCGATACGTTCGCCGTGCCGGGGATGACGAAGCTGAAGAAGGCCAGGACGCCGTACAGGGCGGCGCCGATGGCGGCGTACACGATGACGCGCGTGGTGACGTCCCACGTGCCGTCGGTTCGGTTGCTTTCCATGTAGGTAGTGGACATGAGCTCCTCCGTTGCGCGTCGGTCAGCTAGTGACCGACGACCCTCCTTCCCCCGCTCCATGGACGTGCGCGCCGGCGATCATCGCCGCGGCAAGGGTAGGGGCGTCGAGGAAGCGGTGGCCGCGTGCGGCGGGCCACGCCAGGTTCGCCGCGATGAGCGAGGTCCGGTGCAGGTTGCTCGCGTGCCAGCGTTCCGCGTCCTCGACCACGGTGGCGGGCGGACCATCAGCGACGATCCGGCCGTCACGCAGCACAAGGATACGATCCGCGTGCGTCAGCGCAAGGTCCACGTCGTGCGTGATGAAGTACACGCTCTCGAGCCCGGGAATGGCCGCGACGGCGGCCATGAACGCCTCGGCCGTGCGGTGATCCTGCCCGGCTGACGGCTCATCGAGGATCAGCGTGCGCGGCTGGAGCGCGAGCGCGATCGCCAGCGCCAGCCGCTTCTGCTGGCCGAAGCTCAGCGTCAACGGTGGCCGGTCGAGGATCGCCTCCTCATCGGCCAGGCCGACGCGACGCAGGGCGTCCATGGCAAGCCTGTCCGGATCGTCGAGCGGCAGCCCGAGGTTGCGCGGACCGAACAGCAGCTCCTGGCGCACCGTCCGCGCGAACAGCATCTGGCTGGGGCTCTGGAACACGTAGCCGATGCTGCGCGCCAGTTCCGCCGTCGGCGTGGTCGCAACGTCGCGGCCGTCGATCGAGGCGCGTCCGCGGTCGGGGTGCACGAGGCCCATCGCGGTGCGGAACAGCGTGGTCTTGCCCGAGCCGTTCGGTCCGAGCACCGCGACCATCTCGCGGGCGCCAAGAACCGCGTCGACGCCGCGCAGCACGTGGCGCTCGCCGAGCGAGACGTGCACGTCGTCGAACGTCAGTCGCGCCGGCCCTGCATCACGCGGCGCCGCGCTCGGGGCGGCGGCCCGCACGGCGTCGCGGCGCGCGCGCTCGAGGACGACGTCGAACGGGAGCTTGACCGCGAGCGGATCGGCGACGCGCAGGAATCCGTCGACCGGGCCGTCGTAGACGACGCGGCCGTCCTCCATCGATAGGACCCGGTCCGGACGGAGCGCGAGCGCCTCCTCGATTCGGTGCTCGACGATCACGACCGCGTGGCCCGCATCGGCCAGCTCTCGCAGCTGGGCCAACAGGCGGTCGGCCGTGGCCGGGTCGAGGTTGGCGAGCGGCTCGTCCACGACGTAGCAGCGCGGGCGCAGCATCAGCGCGCCTGCCATCGCCAGCAGCTGGCGCTCACCGCCGGACAGGTGTGCCGTTTCGCGGCCGATGAGGTGGCCAATGCCCGCATCGGTGACGACCTCGCGAATGCGTTCCGCGATGTCGCCCGGCGGCATGCCCATGTTCTCAGGGCCGAAGGCAAGCTCGGCCTCGACGGTCGATCCGACGATCTGCTTGGCAGGATCCTGGAGCATGGTGCCGACGACCTCGCTGATCTGGCGGAGACGCAGCTCGGTGGTGCGCCTGCCGTCGATCCGCACTTCGCCGGTCAGCTCACCGGAGTAGGCATGCGGAACAAGGCCGTTGATCGCTCGCAGGAGCGTGCTCTTGCCACAGCCGGACGGTCCGGCAACGAGCACGACGTCGCCGGGATCGAGCCGCAGCGAGACCTCGCGGACCGCCGGCTCGCTGGCACGGCGATACCGGAAGGTGAGCCCGTCGACCTCGACGAGGGGAGCGGGCGGCATCGATCAGGCAGGCCGGATGCGGACGTCGACGTCGTTCGCGAGGCCGAGCTCTTCCGCGGCGGACCCGAGGTTGCGCCCGATGGCCAGGCCCGCGTAGTCGGCGTCGTCGTACAGGAGCAGCTCGCCCGGGCCGACCGCGCCGAAGGTGGTCTGCCACGGCATCGGTTCGTTTCGGTCGCCGATGCTGACCTCGAACCTGTCGCCGGGTGCGAGGCTCCCCCGCAGCGCCTTCACGTCCGCGGTCGCGCCCGCCAGCCGGCAGTTGCCGAAGCGATCGACGAACAGGACCGATGTGACGAGCGTGCCATCCTCGACGCGCGCCTCCGGGAGGGTGAGCTGGACGAGTTGCGCCGGCTGGGTTGCGGATCCGACATCGCTGATCGGGATACCGCTAGCCAGGTGCGCTGCGACCGGCGCGAAGATGTCGCGACCGTGGAACGTGTCGGACACCGGATGGCGGAACAGGGCCTCGTTCTCGAGCACGTGGGCGGCCGTGATCCCGCCCAACCGCTTCGCCGCCGGGAGC
This sequence comes from Chloroflexota bacterium, assembly GCA_025937535.1. Classification (GTDB taxonomy): domain Bacteria; phylum Chloroflexota; class Limnocylindria; order QHBO01; family QHBO01; genus JACDBZ01. Next base: position 5,083 of record JAICRD010000100.1, read on the forward strand.
AGCACGCCGTTGTCGGGACCGACGAGCACGTCGCCGCGCTCGACCTGGAGCGCGACCGGGCGTCGGGTGGTCCCGACGCCAGGGTCGACCACCACCAGGTGAACGCCGATGGGCTGGTAGGGGAGCGACGACCACAGCAGCACGGCGCCGTCGCGAATGGCGAACTGACGGCTCGAGTGGGTTAGGTCGTTGATGCGCGCGTCCGGGCAGATGGACCAGATCACGCCGCGGCACGTGGCCGGCGCGGTGTCGAGGCCGAAGTCGGTCAGGAAGCTGATGAAGGGCTGGCTCATGCGCGCGGCGTGATCGTGACGCGCTGGTCCGGCTGGATCCCCAGCCGCCGCGCGAGGTTGCCCTGGTTGTCGGCGAGCGCAAGGTTCCCGAGCGAGTCGATGTAGAGCAGCGATGTACCCACGGGCACGGCGCCGAAGGTCGACGCGAACTGAGAGTGCTCGCGCAGGGTCGAACCGTCGGCATCGATGGCAATGGTGACCGCCAGGCCGTCCCGCAGCTCGCCGAGCGAGGCGGCGAGGTCGTCGCGTTCACCGGCCAGCCGCGCGTTGCCGAAGCTGTCGACGTACGTGATCACCGTCTCCAGGGTGCCCGGCCGGACGGTTGCAGCGGGCTCCGGGACCGCGACGAGGTCGTCGGGCTCCAGGGTCGCCCCGACCTCCTCGAAAGGTGCGTCGCCGGCGGCGAGGTGCGCGGCCACCGGCGCGAAGATGTCGCGTCCGTGGAATGTCGAGGTCGTGATCGGCAGCCAGAGGTCGCGGTTCGTGAGCTCGCGCGCCTCCTCGATCCCACCGAGCGCCTCGGCCGGCGGGAGCAGCAGCCCGTTGTCCGGGCCGATGAGGATGTCGCCACGCCCGGTCCGCACGCCGATCGCCCGCCGCTCGGTGCCGACTCCGGGGTCGACGACGCCCACGTGGACGCCGACCGGGAAGTAGGGGAGCGCGAAGCGAAGCAGGAATGCCCCGTCGCGGATGGCGTACTTGCGGATGGTGTGGGCGATATCGACGATCTGCGCGTCGCGGCAGATGGACAGCATCACCGCGCGGCAGGTGGCGGCGGCGCCGTCCAGTCCGAAGTCGGTGAGGAAGCCCATCACGGGTCGGTCTGTGCTCGGCATCGGCGAATGCTAGCCGCGTGCCGGTCGCACCGCATGCGAACGGCCTTTCGTTCGGGATTGGGTTCGTCCCGTGCAACCTCCCCAGCAGGCAGCGTTAAGCGAGCGTGACCGTCTCCCGGTGCTTCGCGATGTGGGCATCCATCTTCAGCTCTGAGCCGATGCGCGCGGCGAACGCCTCGGCCGCATCCGGATCGCCGTGCACGATGAAGACCTTCTTCGGCGCCTTACCGTCAGCGGCGCCCGCACGCCCGAAGTGGGCGAGCCATGCCTCGAGCTCGTGCTCGTCGGCATGGGCGCTGAAGCCGCTGATGGACCGGACGCGGCAGCGAACGTCGATCTCCTGGCCGTCGATGCGCGCCGTCCGGCCGCCGTCCTGGATGTGGCGTCCGAGGGTGCCCTCGCCCTGGTAGCCGATGAACAGCAGCGTGCACTTCGGATCGGGGAGGAAGTCCTTGAGGTGGTGCATGATCCGGCCGCCGGTGAGCATTCCGGACGAGGCGACGACCATGATCGGCCGCTTGGCATGGCGGATCGCCTTCGAGTCCTCGACCGAATCGGTGAACTGCTGGCCGGGGTAGTTCAGGGGCGAATCACCCGAGCGCAGCAGCGCGCCGGTCTCCTCGTCGTAGACCTCCGGATGGTCGACGTAGACCGTGGTGGCGCGCGACGCCATCGGCGAGTCGAGATAGAGGGGAACGCGAGGGATGCGACCCTGGCGCACGAGCTCGTCGAGGACCCAGATGACGTCCTGTGTGCGGCCTATGGCAAAGGCCGGCATCAGCAGCACGCCCTCGTCCTCGGCCACCTCGCTGATGGCCTGCACCAGCTCGTTGACGGCCTCGTCCTGCGGGTCGTGCTCGCGGTTGCCGTAGGTCGACTCGACCACGACGTACTCGGCGTGGGATAGCGGCGTGGGGTCGCGCAGGATCGGTGAGTCGTCGCGACCGAGGTCGCCGGAGAAGACGATCGTACGGCGCTGGTCGCCATCGGCCAGGCGCAGCTCGATGATGGCGGACCCCAGGATGTGCCCGGCGTCGTGGAAGACGGCGGTGACGCCATCGGTCACTTCGATCTCGGCGCCGTAGTCGCAGCCGCGCGCCTGCCCGATGACGCGGTCGACGTCGCCGTCGTCGTAGAGCGGCTGGCGCGTCTCGGTTCGGCCCTCGGGTGCCGCCTTTCGCATCCGTTCCGGCAGCGTCTCGTCATCGGACTCGACGTCGGCGGCTTCCGCCTCCGACTCGACCTCGGCGGCCTTCTCCTCGGCCTCGCGCTTGTGCCGGCGGTTCCAGCGCTCGGCGAACTCGACCTGCAGCTTGGCCGAGTCGCGCAGGACGATCTCGGCCAGGTCTACGGTGGCGTGGGTGGCGTGGATCGGCCCGGCATAGCCGGCCCTGGTGAGCGCCGGGAGCCGCCCGCAGTGGTCGAGATGGGCATGGGTGAGCAGGGCGGCGTCGAGCGAACCGGTATCGAACGCGAACGGCATGCGGTTGCGCTCGACCTCCTCGGGCGACCCCTGGAACATGCCGCAGTCGACCAGCACGCGTCGATCGCCGACGGTCAACAGGAACTGGGAGCCAGTGACGCAGCCCGCCGCGCCCAGGAATTGAAGGGTGATGCCCACGCGAACCTCCAGCTGTCGCGCTCGGGACATCGAAGTATGACCGATGCGTGGAGGCTAGTTCGCTCGCTGGCGTGGTCAATGGCGGAGTCGAGGCCCCGCGAACCGTTCCTCGTATCATCGTTGCATGCCCTTTCCCCTCGAGCCGCCCATTGCGCCGATGCTCGCCAAGCCGACACCCTCCATCCCCGACGGCGACGGCTGGATCTACGAGCCGAAGTGGGACGGCTTCCGGGCGCTCGTCTTCCGGGACGGCCACGAGGTCTACGTCCAGTCCCGCGACCTCAAGCCGCTGAACCGATATTTCCCGGAGCTCGACGAGCCCCTGCGCGCGGTGGCGGCGGCGGA
>JAICRD010000159.1 GCA_025937535.1 Chloroflexota bacterium
CTCGCCGGCCTGGGCGTCCAGCGCCCGATCGTCGTGTTCGGCGCCATGCAGGGCAAGAAGGTGCGCGCCGTCCTGCGTGCGCTGGCACCGCTCGACCCACGATTCATCTTCACCCGCGTCAACGACCCCAAGGCAATGGAACCCGATGCCTTGGCCGCCGCGTGGCGCGCCGTGTCGGGCCAGCCGTCGCTGACCGCACCGACCGCGCGCGATGCCCTGACCATGGCGTACGCCGATCCGGTCGTCGTGGCCGGCTCGCTCTACCTGGTGGGCGAGGTGCGCGGCATCCTGACCGGCACGAGGGAGGACGCCTGAGTGGCTCCGCCGCTGGCCTGGGGATCGAAGACGTACCTCATGGGCATCGTCAACGTCACGCCCGACTCGTTCTCCGGCGACGGCATCGCTTTACAGGACCGATCCATCGAAGAAATCGTCGCTGCTGCGCTCGCACAAGCCCGCGCATTCGTCGACGCCGGTGCCGAAATCATCGACGTCGGTGCAGAGTCCACCCGACCGCGCAGCGCGTATGGCGACCATCCCGAGATCGATGCCGAGGCCGAAGCCGCCCTCGCGGTCCCCGTGGTCCGGGCCATCGCGGAGGAGCTGGGGCCGCGTGCCATGGTCAGCATCGACACCAGCAAGGGCAGCGTCGCCGCGGCGGCACTCGAGGCCGGGGCGACGATCGTCAACGACGTGTGGGCCGCGCGTCGCGACCCGGGCACCGCCGGCGCCACCGCCGAGCACGACGCGCACCTCGTCCTGATGCACAACCAGGAGGGCGCCGACTACCCCGACGGGGTCTTCGACACCGTCGTGCGAGAGCTGGGCGAAGCGGTCGGGCACGCCATCGGCCGCGGCGTGCCGCGTGAACGTTTGATCGTCGACCCGGGCATCGGCTTCGGGAAGGGCACCGACGAGAACCTCGAGCTGCTCCATCGGCTGGGCGAGCTCAAGTCGGCGCTGGGCGGGCTGCCGCTGCTGGTCGGGACGAGCCGCAAGCGGTTCATCGGTGCATTGCTCGATGGCGCCGCGCCGGACGACCGTGTCGAGGGCACGGCGGCAACCGTGGCGCTGGCCATCGCGGCCGGCGCGGATATCGTCCGCGTGCACGACGTCGCCCACATCGCTCGCACGCGACGCGTGGCTGACGCCATCATTCGCCGATGAGCGACGACTTCCCCGACCGCCTCAGCCTGCTCGGCATGCGCTTCGAGGCGATGCACGGCGTGCTGGCCAGTGAGAAGGTGGAGCCGCAGCCGTTCGAGGTCGACCTCGTCCTCCACGCCGACCTCGAGGTGGTGTCGCGCACCGACGCCCTCGGCGACACGATCGACTACCGCGGGCTGCACGAGCTGGTCGACTCGATCGTGATGGGGCCGAGCTTCGACCTGATCGAGGGGCTGGCCGGTGCGATCGCGCGCGCCGTGCTGGCGGACACCGACCCGAAGTTGGTGGGTGCGGTCGAGGTTCGCGTCCGCAAGCCCGAGGCGCCGCTGCCCGGTGAGCTGGACACGGTCGAGGCGGCGCTTCTTCGGCGCCGCCCCGATGTCGCTGGCGAGTAGGTCGGCCTAGAGGTCGGAGGGCAGCTCGCCCAGCGTGACCTCGATCTCCTGTGCGGAGTTGCCGCGCAGAACGCGCAGCGTAACGGTGTCACCGGGATCGTGGCCGACGATCAGCATGGACAGGTCGGTATCCACGCTGATCTGCTCGCCGTCGACCGCCACGATCACGTCGCCGGCCTGCACACCGGCCGCTTCCGCGGGGCTGCCGGGGATGACGGCGGGCTGATCGCTGCCGCTGGAGACGAGCGCTCCGTAGTCGACCGGCAGGTCCTGGTCCTCGGCGATGGCCGGGGTCACCGGCATGTAGCGCACGCCGATGTACGGGCGCACCAGCTCTTCGCCGTTGATCGCCTGCTCCATGATCGGCTTGGCGACGTCGATCGGGATGGCGAAGCCGAGGCCCTGCGCGCTGGTGCTGACGGCGGTGTTGACGCCGATGACCTGGCCGGCGCTGTTGATGAGCGGCCCGCCCGAGTTTCCGGGGTTGATGGCCGCATCGGTCTGGATGAGGTTGTTGAGCTGTTCGGCGCTCGTCTGGCTGGCATCCGATGCGGTGATCTGCCGCCCGAGCCCGGACACCACGCCGGTGGTGACGGTGTTCTCGTAGCCGAGCGGGTTGCCGATGGCGATGGCCAGCTGACCCGGCTCGAGGCCGGATGATGTGCCGACCGGCGCCTCCGGGAGATCGTCGGCGTCGATGGTGACTATGGCCAGGTCGGTCAGCGTGTCGATGCCGTAGACCGTGCCCGGGAAGCGGCGCCCGTCGTTGAGGATGACGGTGAGCTCGGTGGCGTCCTGCACCACGTGACGGTTGGTCAGGATGAAGCCGCGCGAGTCGAAGATGAAGCCGGATCCGGTGCCGGCGGTGGCTCCCAGGAAGCCGCCACCTCGCGTCTGGATGGTCACGACGGCGGGAGTGATCTTGTCGACGGCGGTGATGACCGCGCTCGACTCGTCGATGCGGACGTCGCTGACGGGGTTGGCGTTCGGGCTGCCGGTCGCGCTGGCAGGCGCGTCGGCGACCGGGGCCGGCATCAGGTTGGTGACAGCGACCGCGGAGAAGGCGCCGGCGACGATCCCGGCCACGACGGCGATCGCAATGATCGGTAGCGCGCCGAGGCCCGAGCGGACCCGCGCCGGCTGGGGCGGAGCGGGCGGACGGCTCGACCATGCAGGGGCGGCCTGCCACGAGCCGTGGCCGGTGTCGCGCGGCGGAGGACCGTAATGCTGCACCTCGACCGGCTGGGTAGGGTCGTTCGGACGCGAACGGGGTGGTTGGTTGGGGTCAAATGTCATCGCTGTCTGCCTGTGCTTTCTGCTTGCCTCGCCGGGCGGGCAAGACTCAGGCTACGGTTCCCGGATTGCGCGCAGGATGCGTCGTGCGTGAAGTTTCGTTGACCTTGTCCTCGAGCGCATCCGTGCGTCGCTCGAGCCGTCGCGGCAGCGTGATCGTGAACTCGGTGCCGCGGCCGACCTCGCTGGCGAGGTCGATCTCGCCCTCGTGCATGTCCACGATCGAGCGCACGATGGCCAACCCCAGCCCGCTTCCCGACGCGCGAGCGTCTCCGGTGTTCGTGCCGCGGTAGAAGCGTTCGAAGATGCGCGGCAGCTCGTCGGCCGGGATGCCCGGACCGGTGTCGCGCACCGTGATGGTCGCGTTATCGGCGTCCGACTGCAGCCGGACCGATGCGCTTCCGCCGCGCGGCGTGAACTTCAGCGCGTTGCCGACGAGGTTCGTCATGAGCTGCACGATGCGCTCACGGTCGAAGCGCATCTCGACCGGTTCCGCCGGCACGACCGAGTCGAGCGCCACCCCGCGTTGCACTGCCGACTCGCTGAAGGCCTGCACCACGGCCTGGATCGGATCGCGAATGTCGCCCTCGCGGATGTCGAGCGGGAATATGCCCGCATCGATGCGCGACAGGTCGAGCAGGTTCGTGCTCAACCACTCGAGCCGGCTGATCTGGGCCATCGAGCTCTCGAGGAACTCGGTGCGTGTGGCTTCGTCGACTTCGCCCTCGTGCTGGAGCTCGGTGTACAGGCGGAGCGCCGCAATCGGCGTGCGAAGCTCGTGGCTGACATCGGCGACGAATTCGCGCAACCGGTCTCGATCGGCCTCGAGCATGCGCAGGGTGCCGGCAAGGCGGTCGGCCATGATGTTGAACTGCTGGCCGAGCTCGTCGATCTCGAGCACGCCGGACGGGTCGGCGCGTTCGTCGAGCTGACCCTGTGCCACCTTTCCGGCCACGCGCCGCAGACGGCCGATGGGAACCGTGAGGCTGCGTGCGGCGATAACGCCGGTGATCACCGACGCCACCAGCGCGAGCAGGCCGGCTCCGATGATGGCGCCCGTGATCTGGGCCAGGGTCTCCTGGCGGCTGGTGTACGGGTCGCTGAACACGATCTGGTAGGTGATCACCTCGCCGCTGGGCAACGTGATCGGAATCTCCACGCCGACCGTCCCGACGTTGCTGTCGCGCCGGAGCCCCTGCTCCTCCAGGAGGGCCACGTTGGAGGGGCTCTCGGTCGCGATGACTCCACCGCCGGCGGTCTGAATGGTCACGGTCGCCGCGAAGATGCCGGCCGCGCGCGCCGCAACCGGGCGCACGATCTCGACGTTGCGGATCTCCTCCACGTTGGCCCAGTTGACCGGCGCCTCGTTGATCTCCTGCTCGAGCAGGAGGCCGGTGCCGCGTACCGACGCCTCCATGCGACCGATCGTCTGCTCGCGGAAGTAGCCGGGGAGGATCTGGCTGATGGCAATGCCCGAAACGATGAGGCCGACCAGCGCAACGATCGCGAGGGCCAGGACGAGCCGAACGTTGAGCCGCTTGACGATCGCTCCCGGGCCGCGCGGATCGAAGCGCGCCCAGCGGCTGGCGATCGAGCGGTCCGGCTCAGTCCTCGGCGAAGGCATACCCGACGCCCCTCACCGTCCGGATATAGCGCGGCTGCGACGGATCGGGCTCGACCTTGTCCCGGATGTGGCTGATGTGGACGTTGATGGTCCGTTCGTCCTGCTCGAGGGCGTCGTCGTAGTCGCGCACCAGCTCCAGCAGCTGGCTGCGCGTGTACACCCGTCCCGGCCTCGAGGCCAGGTGGCGAAGCAGGTCGAACTCGGTGGTGGTCAGGCCGATGCGCTCGCCGTCGCGCGTCACCCGCCGCCGCTCGAGATCGATGACCAGATCCTTGCGGCGAAGGGTGCGCCCGGTCTGCGTATCGGCGAGCTCGCCGTAGGCGCGACGCAGGAGGGCCTTGATCCGGCTGACCAGCTCGCGATGGCTGAAGGGCTTGACGATGTAGTCATCGGCGCCCATCTCGAGGCCGACGACCTTGTCCACCTCGTCCGCGCGGGCGGTGAGGAAGAGGACCGGCGCGCGCGTCTCGCGGCGTAGCTGGCGCAGCACCTCGAAGCCGTCGATGCCCGGGAGGCGCACGTCCAGCACCACCAGGTCCGGGACGGCATCGGCGAAGTTGGCCAGCGCGTCCTCGCCGGTGGGCTGCACGCTGAC
>JAICRD010000091.1 GCA_025937535.1 Chloroflexota bacterium
AATTCCGCGATCGGCAAGGGGCCGACAGGTCATGCGGGCGGGGCGGCGTACTGGTCGTTCCACCTCATACAGATCTCCCTTCCCGTCGGTCGGCGACGGCGCCGCTGCGCGGCTTCGGACGCGCAGCTCCCCTCCCGGCGGCACGCTGGCCAGGCGCGGGAGAACGTCGTGCTGGGATGGCAGGGCAGCGCTGCAGGCCGGGGCACGGCGCTTCAAGCGGTATGGAGGCGTGGCAGCCCACCATTGGCACATCGACGCCGGCGCCGATAGCTGGCGCGCGTCGGGCCGGTCGGCTTGGGCAGCTCGGGTGCCCGGCTCGCGAACGCTAGTACTGAAGTACTAGGCGGTCAATACGTTGAATGACGTAGCCGAGCGAGCTCACCGCTTCGGGCCAGCGCGGGTCTCGCGTCCGACGACCTGATCGTCGCCCACGGGAAGGTTGATGAGGCCACGACCCAAGGCCATGACGACGGCCTGCGTGCGATCGTGGAGCGACAGCTTCCTCATCGCGCTCGAGAGGTGGTTCTTCACCGTCTGCTCAGCGATGCTCAGCTCATCGCCGATCTGCCGGTTACTCATGCCGCGGGCCGCCTGTTCCAGGATCTCCCGTTCACGCGGAGTCAACGGCCGGGTGGATTCGGGCACGGTGCCGCCCTTTCGCCCCCATATGCCGGATCAGGTCCGGTCCCTCGTCTCTTCTTCGTGCAGATGCCGGTTCGATAGATGTCCCGAGGGCCCGGCTCGAAGCCGGGCCCTCGGAATAGGTCAGACGACACTGCTAGGGCAGATCGTCCCAGAACGCCAGGTCGGCGATCTCACGTGCGTGCTTCGGGTCGGCCGAGCCGCCCGGGGTGAATTCGCCGGAGTCACCGCCCTCGTTGAAGGCTGCCATCGCGCTCGTGGCCGCCTTGACGGCATTCAGGTCTCCGGTGCAGAACGCCGTCTTGGCGTCATCGATCGAGATCGACCCTGACGGTGACGACCCGAAGAGCTGGTTGTTCAGGATCGCGGCGAGCAGCTGCTGTGCGAGCTGCATGCGGGCCTGGTCCAGCTTGGTGCGCTTGTCACCATCGGTCTGCTTGGCGATGTTCGACCAGAAGCCGCCCATGACGTCGTCGACCTGGAGGAGCTCGCCGCACAGGGTCCGCTCCGCGTCGGTCATGCCGTCATGAGTGAAGGTGTCGATCGCGCCGGGATCGGGATCCCAGACGAGCGCGACGAGCCAGGAATGCGTCGACCAGAAGCCCTGGGTCCGGGTGGTGAGCGCACCACTGTTCACGAAGGTGCACGTCACCGTCGTGCCGGCCGTCAGGTTCGTGATGGTCCCGGTCTTCGTGGTGAGATCCTGCCCCGTCGTCGTGCCGGCCACTCCGGCCGTGGTGACGGTGCAGTCGACGTCGGTCAGGACGAATCCGGCCGGCATCGAGCTCTCGGTGACCGTGAAGTTGCGACCGATGCCGCCACTGTCGATCAGGAACGACTCCGAGTCCTTCCCCGCGTCGCCGGGTGCCGACGTCGTGAGATTGAAGGCGGCCGACAGACCATGCGCCCCTTCCGTGGTGAAGCCGAACGGTCCACCCGCGACGCCGGTCGTGAGCTTCTCGACGATGATCGTGGGCAGCTTCGAATTCGTGAAGGTGCACGTCACCGTCTCGCCCGGATCGACCTTGATCGTGGCGGTCGAGCCGGTGTCGGTCGACGGGGTGGCGCTGGCGTCGTCATCGCAGTCGAGATCGGTCAGATCCCATCCGGTCTCGCCGGTCTCGCTGACGGTGTAGGTGCCAGGCACCACGTTGGAGTAGGTGTGCAGGTTCGACAGGGTGCCGTCGGCGTCGTCATCGAGCACGAAGGTGGTCGGTGACAGGCCACCGGTGGCGCTGAAGTCGAAGTCCTGCGCGTCGTTGGGGATGGCGTCCTTGATGATGCGGACGGTGCCGAGCCTCACGTTCGTGAACGTGCAGACGACATGGTCATCGGCCTCGATGTCCAGCTCGGCGTCCTCCGCGTAGGCCTGCGCCGTGCCGCCGTTGAAGCTGCAGACGGCGCCCGTCAGGGCCCATCCCGAGGGGGTCAGCTCATCGATGGTGTACGTGCCCGGATCGATCACGAAGCCCGGTGTCGACCCGGTCCCGGACACCGTGGTGATGCTCGGGGTGGTGTCGGGCGGATCGGTCGGGTCGCCGGTCACCTCGAAGTCGAAGGTGGCGTCGCCGCCCACCGTGTTCTTGACGATCCGCAGGCTCGGGTAGCGCTTGACCGTCCACTCCTCGAAGCCGGAGTCGCTGATGTAGTCCCCGCCCTCAGTATCGCCCCACTCGGTGTAGACGACGAAGTAGGTGGTGCAGGTGCTGCTGCCGTAGGCGCAGTTCGGGGCCAGCGTCGCGAGATTGATCCCGGTCAGCGGGACCAGGTAGCGCAGATCGCCGCGCCCCGATCCGCTGTTGACGTCGTTGATCAGGACGGTGCCCTCGAAGTCGTAGACCTCGCTCGCTCCGCTCGGGAACCCGGCATCTCCGGCCTGAACGTAGCCGGTGATGTTCTTGTTCGTCGTCAGCCAGATCTCGAGCTCGGTGAGCTGGATCTGGGCGGCGTCCGGATCGTTCGCGTTGCTGTCGTTGATGTCGGCGAACAGCTCCCAGCAGAGGCCGGTCTCGGCCGGATCGGAGACGGTGCTGTCCAGCGCCTCACAGTCGACGACCGGAATCTGGCTGACGAGGATCGAACGGTTGAACGTCGGACTGCTGCCGGTGTCGAACTGCTTCGTGCCGTCGGTGTTGTAGCCCTCCTCCGACGGCGTGTCCTGCGTCTGCAGGAAGGAGTTGATGACGCCCGTCCCGGACGAGCCGAAGTCCTCGTGGTCCTTGCCGATGTACTCGACGATCGCGCCGTCGTCGGTGGTGTCGAACTCGTAGCCGGTGCTGTCGGCGACCTGGACGTCGAGCGCGCCGGCGTCCGCGAACACCGCTGTCGCCGAGAGCGTGAGGACCGCTCCCACGAGCAGCACGGCCGATCGGAGCCGGAGGCGCCGACGTGCGGGAGGGCGAGGGGACATGCCCCGCCTCGCCCGGGCGCCGACGACGCGGGCCTGGAGCATGCGCTCCAGCTCTGCTGGATGAACGACGTTGGCAGTCATCGACACCTCCCCTGGCGATCTCGCGCCAGTGCCTTCCCTGCTGATGAAGTGGTCGCCGTCAATGGCACTCGGGCCCTCCCGTGCACGTGGGCACGCTGCTCGGATGTACGTCGCAGGACTCGGCGCGCCGCGGCAGCTGACCGCACGGCCGTCGCGATGCGACGCACAGGGACATCTGGCGGCGGGCAGCCAACCGATGCGAGGGGAACTGGTGACCGGAACACCGAGGCGAGTCCGCTCGGGCCCCCGATCAGGCGACCAGCCTAGTACCGCGGGGTGTGGGCGGTCAAGGAATTTGCGGTGATGTCCGGTGGAGTGGGGTGGGGTCGGGCACCAGGACCGATGGCAGTGACGAGAGGAGCTTCGAGCGCGCCCACATCGGGCCGAGGCCGGCAGCCTTCGCGGCCGCATGGGCCTCCAGGTCGGTGTGCGGCCCGAACAGGATCAGGCGGGAGCCGTGGAGCGAGCGCAGCACATCGGCCCAGCCGGGCTCACGCGCCGACCAGTCAACGAGGACGAGATCGGCGTCGCGCGGAACGTCGGCGGGCGCATCCACACGGGCGAGCTCGATGCCGGCGACGCGGGCGGCGGACTCGATTCGGCTGAACAGCATCAGGTCGCGGACGACCGCGGCGACCTTCATTCGGGCGAGGGCGACTCCGGCCCGCGCTCGTAGATCGGCGACGGCCGAGACTGCGGCGCCGGCTCGTGCATCGGCTCATGGTGGGCATCCGGCTCAGGGTGGTAGCCATTGCCATTGCCGTTGACGTGGCCGTTCGTGGCGGTCGCCTGGTCGAGGACGAAGCGGGCGATGCGCATCGGATAGACGCCGACGATGACCGGCGCGCGCACCTCGACCGAGAGCTCGACGCCGACCTCGTCACGCTGCCAGAGGTCCTGGAGCTTCGAGGCTTCGCGCTCGGGCAGTCCGACGTACGCCGTCGTCCCGTTGCGGGAGACGACACTCATCGCGTCTGGCTCGAGTCCGAATCGACGACGGATGTCTGCGATCGCGATGTATGGGCGTGATGTGAGATATCGGCGGAGGCTCGAGGTGCTCGGCCGTTTGCTGGCGGACATGGGCTATTGGACGCCAGTCTACTGCCGAGGGCCGATCCGCGCAGAATCGCGTCAGCCGCGCTCGCCGAAGATCGTGCGCAGCACGAAGAGCACGTTCGCCGGCCGCTCGGCCAGGCGGCGCATGAAATAGGGGTACCACTCGGTGCCATAGGGGACGTACACCCGCAGCCGATAGCCCTCCGCCAGCAACTGGCGCTGGAGGTCGCGCCGAATGCCGTACAGCATCTGAAACTCGAACCGATCGGAGCCGATGTCGCGCTGGCGCGCGAAGTCTTTGACCCGCTCGATCATGTCGGGGTCGTGGGTGGCGACGCCCGGATAGGCATCCGCATCGAGCAGACGCTCGACCAGCGCCACGAAGGCATCGCCGATGGCGCCACGCTCCTGGAGGGCGACCTCCGGCGGCTCGGCGTAGGCGCCCTTGCAGATGCGGGTCCGCACGCGATCGGCGGCGAGTCGCTCGACGTCGTCGGGCGACCGATGCAGGTACGCCTGGATCACCGGACCGATGTCGCAGCCGCTGTCCCGGAGACGCGCGACGACCTCGAGCGTCCGGTCGACATACGCCGACGACTCCATGTCGATGCGGACGAAGATGCCGTGCCGGTCGCCGGCTTCGACGACCGGCTGGAGAACCTCGAGGCAGGCGTCGACGCCGAGGTCGAGGCCCATTTGCGTGAGCTTGATGGATACGTTGGCGTCCAGGCCCTCGGCCGCGATGCGCTCGATGGTCGCGACATAGGCTGCCGCCGCTCGCTCGGCGGAGGCTCGATCCGAGACCGATTCACCCAGCACGTCCAACGTGGCCGAGGCGCCGTCCGCGTTCAGCGCTCGCACCGCCGCGACGGCGGAGTCGAGGGTGGTACCGGCGACGAAGCGCAGCGGCATCCGGCGCAGCAGCGGGGTTGCCAGCGCGACACGGGCCATCCAGCGTCGGTTGCTGAGCCACAGGAAGAGGGCGCGGAGCGCTCCGCTCAGCATCAGGCCCAGCGGCCGTGGGACCAGCCGCGCGCACGCTCAACGGCACGGCGGATGACGGCCTTGTCGGGGACGGGACCCTCGCCATAGTCGCGCGGCTGGCGGCCGATCGGTCCGTCCCAATCAGCCTCGACGTCCTGGCCATCGATCCTGATGCTCGGCGAGCCGCGCATGCCCAGGAGCTCGGCGTCCTCATCGGTCCCGACCGCGATCATCTGGATCGGCGTCTCGAAGGCATCCTCGGTGAGCACCTCGACCAGGTTCTGGCGGGCCGGCATGGCTGCCGGATCGCCATCGGCATAGAGCAGCTCGACCCGCACCGTCGTCAGCTCGTGGCGAAGAAGGCGAACAATGCGACCACCGCGCCGATTGCGAGGGCAGCGCCGATGAAGATGCGGCGGCGCTCCTCGCCGGTCATCCCCTCCCGCGTCGATTGCTGCCCGCGGACCGCACGACCACGCCAGGCGAGGTAGCGCTCCGTGTTCGAGTCACGCCGATCGCGCGAGCGATAGCCGGTCCACGCCGGCCAGCCGACGAGATATGCGCCGACGCCGGCCACGATGGCCAGCGCCAGCCACACGACCGGCGACATCGGTCAGTCGGCCTCGCCCGCTGCGGCCGCGTCGATGATCCACTCGACGTGGTCTCCGGCAATCCGCGACGCCGGCAGATCCGTGTCGCCGTCGCGGATGCGTCGCACGGCCTCCGCCTTGTTGGCGCCCATGACCTCCATGATCGTCAGTCGCGCGGCGAGGAGCACCGGGAACGTCAGCGTCATGCGCCAAGTCTCCATGTGCGGCCACCAGTTGGCGACGACCCAGCGCTCGGTCTCGTCGAGCGCCTTCGAGTCGGGGAACAGGCTGGCGGTGTGTCCGTCCGGGCCCATGCCCAGCCACATGAAATCGAAGGCGGGCGGCTCGTCGCCACGCGCGTCGAAGGCAAGGCGCAGCTCGCTCTCGTACGTCAGTGCCGCGGCGTGGATGTCGGGAGCTTCCGCCGGCATGCGGTGGATGCGGTCCGGGCGCACGCGCGGAAGGTGGCTGATGAACATCTGGTACGCCACGCCGAAGTTCGACTCGGGATGGTCGGGCGGCACGGAGCGCTCGTCGCCCCAGAAGAACTCGACCCGGCTCCAGTCGACGCTGTCCAGGCGCTCCGGCTCGAGGATGAACGGGTAGACGGACTTCGGCGCCGAGCCACCCGACAGCGACACGCGAAAGATGCCGCGCTCGTCGATCGCGTCGCGCGCCGCCGCCACGAAGCGGTCGGCGGTTGCCTCGCACACCTCCGGCGGGGTGTCGAGCACGGTGAAGCGGGTCATGCAGCAGCCTCCCGCGCGGACGCGAGCAGGATCGCGGCCGCGCGCAGAGCGTCCTCGTACACCGGATCGGCCACGTCGACGGTGAGCTGCGAGCTGAGCACCTCGGCCTCCCGCGGCGTCTCCATCGGAACCCGCCGCAACAGGGCGGTCATGCCGTCGGCGTTCGTGGCGACGACCGCCTGATCGCGCTCGCGGTCGACGATGAACTCGGCAGCACCGGTCTCGCCCAGCGAGGCGAGGCGGGCCGATATGAGCTCGCCGGGGCGGACCTCGTCCGTCGGGACCGCGGCCACACTGAGGTCGACCATCTCGTGGCGCCCCTCGAGGCGCAGGCGGAAGCTGCCGTCCTCGAATGGCGCAAGCGTCTTGTGCCGTCGCCACCCGAGTCGCGTCGCGATCCAGCCGGCGTACAGCAGAGCCTGGGTCATCGGCGCCGATGTTCCCGGGGCGACTTCCATGTCCTCGTCGTGCCGCTTGGAGGCCGGCGGTTGAACGGCGTATCGCAGCTGCAGGCGGCTCAGGTTGGGAAGGTAGCGGCGGAAGCGCGGCGCGTCGAAGAACTGGGCGGTGAGCTCCTGCCACCACGACAGCCGTTCCCAGCTCAGGTCGCCGACGCCGCTCTTGCGGCGCAGGTTCGCCAGGCGGCGCAGGCCGGAGAGCAGGTCGCCGAAATCGGCCGAGTCGACCACCACGCGATCGGCGATCTCGACGAGCTGATCGAACACGGGATCGTGGAAGGGCGGATCGCCCGGCCACCAGACATGGGTCGGCAGGTCGTGGATCAGCAGCGGCGCGACGATCCCGGAAAGGTGGGCCGCCGCGTCCCCGCGCACCGACAGCACGACCTCCTCGTAGCAGATGCGGTCCGCGTCGCCGGCCGCATCGTGGCAGTGCGTGCTGATGCGGGCGTCAAGCGGCGCGCCGTCACCATGCGGATCGGGGACGATGACCAGCGCCCGCGACGGATGGCGCACGCCCAGGTCGACCAGCGTCCGCACCACCCGGTCGGCCGCGGCCTCGTCCACGACGGTGACGATGAGGTTGAGCACCGATGCGCGCGCGTGCGGCAGGCCCTTTTCGGTGATGAGCGGCTCGGCGCCATCGAGGGCGGCGGGTGGCGACCACAGTGACGCGAGATGCGCCGCAATGGCGGGCACGGTGGTGGCGCGCTCCTCCCACATCGGTGTGGCCAGGCTCTCGGCCTCGCCGAAGCGCATGAGGCGCCGATGGACCGCCTGCTCGTCGGTGGCCGTCGGGACGTGCTGGTTCACGGCCGCCGCCACGCGCGTCCGTCGCGCTCGAGCAGCTCGTCGGCGGCCGGCGGGCCCCACGAGCCGGCGGCGTAGAAGTGCAGTGGGCCGCCCTCGCCGGCGGCCCAGGCGTCGAGGATCGGATCCAGGATGGTCCAGGCGCGCTCGACCTCGTCGTCCCGGGTGAAGAGGCTGGCGTCGCCGATCATGGCGTCGAGCAGGAGCGTCTCGTAGGCGTCGGGAGAGTCGACGGCGAACGACGAGCCGTAGCGGAAGTCCATGTTCACCGTCCGGATCTGAAGGCCCTGTCCCGGGACCTTGGCACCGAAGCGCAGCAGGATGCCCTCGTCGGGCTGGACCCGGATGGCGAGCACGTTCGGATCGACCTGCGGGGCGCCAGCGCGGGCGAAGAGGGCTAGCGGCGCCCGCCGGAACTGCACGGCGATCTCGGTCACCCGGCTCGGCAGCGCCTTGCCGGTGCGGATGTAGAACGGCACGCCGGCCCATCGCCACGAATCGATGCCCAGCTTGAGCGCCACGTACGTCTCGGTGTCCGAGTCGGGCGCCACCTCCGGCTCGTCGCGGTAGGGCCCGACCCGCTCCCCTTCCACCCAACCCGAGACGTACTGGCCACGCACGGTATTGGTGGCGACGTCCTCACGCGCCATCGGCCGGACCGCACGCAGCACCTTGAGCTTCTCGTCGCGCAGGTCCTCGGCGCCGAATTCAACCGGCGGCTCCATGGCGAACATCGCCAGC
>JAICRD010000197.1 GCA_025937535.1 Chloroflexota bacterium
CGGCGATGCCGATGACGGCCGCGGTCGGCCGGCGCCCCGCCATCTCGCGTGCCTCGTCCATGGCGACGCGGCAGTTCGCGACGACGGCATCGATGTCGCTGACCGTACCCGACTGCATGTGCGCGAGCCCCTGTCGCTGCCGCCCGGTCCCATGGACGACACCCACCAGGCGGCCCTCCGCGTCATGCTCGACGCCGACCACCAACGCCTTGGCGAACTCGGTGCCGATGTCGAGCGCGGCGATTGCCGGCGGCGCCCCGCCTCGGATGCCGCGCCGCACGCGGTCCGAGACCCGGTTCCACAGCTGCTCGGCGGCCGTCACCATGCCCCGGCGGTCAGGAAGTCTCGAGCCGCTGCAGCGCCTCGAGCGCAAGGCGTCCTGCCTCGCGCAGCGCTTCGTCCAGGCGCGATGCATCCTTCCCGCCCGCCTGCGCCAGATCCGCTCGGCCCCCGCCTCCCCCGCCGATGATCGGCGCGGCCTGGCGCACGATGGCGCCGCTGTCGAAGCCCTCGGCGGCGAGGTCCCGGCTGGCGGCAACCAGCAGCGCCGGCTTGCCATCGGTGGCTGCGCCGACCACGGCGACGAAGCGGCCGGTCATGCCGCGCAAGTCGTCGGCGAGCGCGCGCAGCGCGTTCGCATCGGCGTCGTCGTAGCTCTCGACGATCACCTTCGTGTTGCCCGCCTCCCTGGCGGCATGGAGGGCTGCGGCTGCATCCAGCCGCCGAGCCGCTGCGGGCGACGCCTTTGCGGCCTTGGCGGCCTTCTCCGCCTCGCGCAGCCGGGCGAGGAGCGCCTCGATTCGCTGCGGCACGGTCTCCTCACGCTCGCCGAGCAGCTGCGCCGCCGCATGCAACGCCGCCAGTCGATCGGCGACGAGCTCGCTGGCGCCCTCGCCGGTGACGGCCTCGATGCGCCGCAGACCCGCTCCGATGCTCGACTCGCCGGTGATCACGAGCTGACCGATCTGCCCGGTCGAGGCGACGTGCGTCCCTCCGCACAGCTCCTTCGAGTATCCATCGACCTGGACGACGCGGACGGACTCCGGCACGTACTTCTCGCCGAAGAACATGTCGGCGCCCAGGGCCTGGGCGGCCTCGATGGGCATCCATTCGGGCTTCACCGGCGCGTCGCGGCGAATCTGCGCGTTGACGATCCGTTCCACCTCGCGCAGTGCCTCGCGCGGCGTCGCGGCCTGTGCGGGGAAGTCGAAGCGGAGGCCCTCCGGCCCGACCCACGAGCCCGCCTGCTTGGCCTGCTCGCCCAGCACATCGCGCAGCGCCCGGTGCAGGAGATGCGTGCCGGTATGGTTGCGCGCCGAGGCCCAGCGCCGGGCCTCGTCGACCTCGGCCCGGACGACGTCGCCGACCTTCAGCTCGCCGCTCATCTCGCCGAAGTGCGCGATCGCGTCGCCCGTTCGCTGGGTGTCGGCCACCCGCAGGCGTCCGTTGAGCCCGATGAGCTCACCACGGTCGCCGATCTGGCCGCCACCCTCCGCGTAGAACGGTGTCCGGTCCAGCACCACGACCGACGGGTCCCCGGCCGTGACGGCAAGCACGCGCAGCTCATCGGCGCTCGTCTCGTTCGGGTAGCCGATGAACTCGCTGCGCAGCGCGGCGACCTCCGGATCCAGCTCGAGCCGACGGCGCTTCTCGCCACGCGACCGCTCGCGCTGCTGGGCCATGGCCGCGTCGAACCCGGCGCGGTCGACGCTCACGCCGCGCTCCGCCGCGATCTCGATGGTCAGGTCAATCGGGAAGCCGAACGTGTCGTGCAGGCGGAACGCATCGGCGCCGCTGATGATCCCGCCCGCCTGAACGAGCTCGGCCAGGCGTGCGCTGCCGGCCTCCAGGGTGCGCGCGAACTTTTCTTCCTCGGCCGCGATGCCGTTCAGGATCTCCTCGCGCCGCTCCACCAGCTGCGGATAGGCGCCGCCCATCAGGTCGATCACGACCGCGGCCGTCTCGCGCAGGAACGGCCCGTTGATCCCAAGCAGCCGCCCGTGACGCACCGCGCGACGAATGATGCGGCGCAGGACGTACCCGGCACCGTCGTTGGCCGGCTTGATCCCCTCGGCGAGCAGGAACGTCATCGCCCGCGAGTGGTCGGCCACGACCTGGTAGCTGAAGCGCTCGGCCTCCACGGTCTCCGGGTCATGACCGATGAACTCCGCCAGCCGTTCGATGATCGGCGCGAAGAGGTCGGTCCGATAGTTGGAGTCGACGTCCTGGATGACCGACGCCAGGCGCTCCAGGCCCGTCCCGGTATCCACGCTCTGCATCGGCAGCGGGGTCAGGGTCCCGTCGGCCGCGCGGTCGTACTGCATGAAGACGAGGTTGCCGACCTCCAGCCAGCGCGGGCAGGTCTCCGAGTGGTCGGGGATGCACTCGGGACCCTCGGACAGGTGCGCGCCACGGTCGAAGTGCAGCTCACTGCACGGGCCGCACGGCCCGGTGTCGCCCATGCGCCAGAAGTTCTTCTCGTCGCCGACCGCGATGTTCCCCCAGCGCACGATGCGATCCGGTGGCAGGCCAATCTCGTTCGCCCAGATGGCGTAGGCATCGTCGTCATCGGTGTAGACGGTCGCCGCCAGGCGCTCCGGCTCGATGCCGAATTCATCGGTGAGGAGCTGCCAGTGCCAGTGGATCGCCTCGCGCTTGAAGTAGTCGCCGAAGCTCCAGTTGCCGAGCATCTCGAACAGCGTGTTGTGTCGCGGCGTGCGCCCGACCTCCTCGAAGTCGTTGTGCTTGCCGGCCACGCGCAGGCAGACCTGGGTGTTCACGGCGCGCACGTAGTCGCGCTTCTCCTCGCCGGTCAGCACGCGCTTGAAGGGAGCCATGCCGGAGTTCACGAACAGCAGCGTCGGATCGTCGCGCGCAAGCAGCGACGCCGAGGGCACCCGGGTATGCCCGCGCTCCTCGAAGAAGCGCTGGAAGCGCTCTCGGATCTCGGCCGCGCTCATCGGCTCCATCGGTTCACCTGCCGTCATTCACGCTGAGAGCCGGCGACCCACCGGCTCTCGTGCTGCTTGGTTCGGGTCGTCGTGTTGCCGCGGTTACAGGGCGGCACCCTCAGCGGCGTCGTAGTCGCCGACCATCCCGGCGCGCGCCTGCTCGGCGGCGGCCCGCCCCTCGTTGACCGCCTCGTCCCACTCGGCCTTCTTGCCGTCGACGAACTCGCCGACCTGCTCACGCAGCTCGTCGCCCGACTGCGGCGCGAGCAGCAGCCCGATGGCGGCACCGATCAATCCGCCGATGACGACGCCAGCCAGGAAGCTGCCGAGTCCGGAGTCGCGATTCATGAGCCGGTGGGGTCCTCGTGTGTTTCCCATGATTCTACCGACAGCCGATCCGGCCGTGCCGAAGCGACGGTGAGGCGGCCACCCTCGACGCTCGCCTGGAGCGAGTTCATCAGGTCGGTGAGGCGATCGAGCTTGACGGCGACGTCCTCGCTGAGCACCTCGGCGTTGCTCGTCAGCTCGCGGGCGTGCGCCAGGATCGGGCGCAGCTCCTGCTCGGTGGTGCGTGCCAGGTGGCGCAGGTCACTCGTCAGCGCGCGCGATTCTCTGATCAGCGGCGTCGCCTGCCAGGCCAGGTACACCAGCGCACCGCCGGCCGCCAGCACGCCCAATCCGGCGCCGATGTTGAAGATGGCGAGCGCGAGATCCATGGGCGGGAGGGTACACCGCTCGCTGGTGGCCGCGACCCGTGCCTCCCCAGCCGCGCCGTGGCTAGTCCTCCACGCGGACCGGACCAAGCGCGCTGAGCAACGAGACGACGATCATCAACACCTGTCCACCGACCGACGCGAGCAGCACGTTCATGTCGCCGATGCGGAGCAGCTCGATCCCCAACGGCTCGGCGATGGCGTCGCCCACGGCCACCCCCACCACGGAGGCGACG
>JAICRD010000033.1 GCA_025937535.1 Chloroflexota bacterium
CGCGGTGGCGTACGCCGAGCTGCGGCACGAATCGCCCCGCGAGGCGGAGCGCATCAACGGCGTCATGCATCACCTCGTCCGCCTGGAGCGGACCCAAGTTCCAAAGGAGCAACCCGTGACCGATGACCGCATCCTCGACGTCCGCAGCGAGCCGCCGATTCGCCGCCATGCCCTGATCTTCGACACGTTCGGCGCGCTGGATCCGGGGGCCGCGTTCGTGCTGGTCAACGACCACGACCCGAAGCCGCTCTACTACCAGTTCGCCGCCGAAAACGCGGGCGAGTTCAGCTGGGACTACCTCGAGCAGGGTCCCGAGGTCTGGCGGGTCCGGATTGGCAAGACGGTCGTGGCCGAGACCGCGGACGCGTCGTGACCGCCCCCGCCGCTCCGGACGTGGAGCGGCTTGATGCAGCCTCGGCCGACGGCCTGGCTGCGCGGCCGGCGCAGACCCAGGACGCGCACGACCGCTGGGCATGCGGACGCGCAGCCGATCCAGTGGGGCAGGCCGCGGATGACTGCGGCGACATTCGTCCCGAGCTGATCATCGAGCTGATCTAGGCTCGTGCGGTGACGACCGCATGAGCGACTCGGCCTCCGACCGGCCGCGGGTCATCGGCGCCTTCGTGGTGCTCTTCCTCGCGGTCGGTGCGTACTCGCCGTACCTGCCGGTCTATTACCGCTCGCTCGGGCTGGGCCTGGACGTCATCGGCCTCCTGGCGGCGCTGTTCGCGGCCGCCGCCATGCTCGGAGCGCCGCTGTGGGGCGCGACCGAGGATCGCTCCGGTTCCGCGCGGCCGATCCTCGCCTTCGCCGCCGGCGGTGCTGCGGTGGCGGCCGCCATGCTCGGCCTCGTCAGCGGCACCCTCATGGTGGCCGTGGCAGCGGGGCTCATGGCGATCGCGATGTCCGGGATCATCCCGATTCTCGATGCGCGGGCGCTCGAGGTCAGCAGCGGCTCGCGCTCGCACTACGCCAGCTTCCGCGTGTGGGGATCGGCGTCCTACATCGTTGCCGTGGTGGTCACCGGGTGGATCGTCGAGGGCCTCGGCCCACGCGGCCTGTTCACTGTCCTCGTGCCCGCGCTGGCGCTCACCGCCGTCGTCGGTCTTCGCATCCGCTCGCAGCCCGCTGCGGCCCCGATCACGCGGCTGACCGCCATCCGCTCTGTCCTTCGCAGCCGGACCCTCGCCCCGTTCCTCGTCGTGGTGCTCATCACCTGGACGTCGTCCACCACCATCAACGCGTTCTTCTCGATCCACATGGTCGAGATCGGCGCACCGACCTGGATGGTCGGCCTGTCGTGGGCACTGGGTGCCGCCGTCGAGGTGCCGATCATGCTCGGCTTCGGCTGGCTGGTGGCGCGGGCCGGCCTCGGACGCCTCCTCCTGGCCGGCACGATCCTGTTCGCGCTGCGGGCGCTGGCGGTGGTGCTGACCAGCGACCCGCTGCTCGTCACGCTGACGATGGCGCTGCACGGTGGCGGCTTCGCGCTGTTCCTGGTCGGCGGCGTGAGCTACGTCTCGGAACGCGCGCCGGCTGGCGCGGCAGCCACCGCGCAGGGAATGCTCGTGGCGATCGCATTCGGGCTGGCCCAGATCGTCGGGCCGGGCGTCGGTGGCGTGCTCGCGGCAGATGGCGACCTGCTGCGGACCTTCGTCATCGCCGGCGCCGGCAGCGTCGTCGCCGCCCTCGGCATGACCTGGATCCTGCGCCGATCGTCGTGACTATGCCGCCGCCACGAGCGTGATCGTCCAGCCGCGGTTGCGTCCCGCTGGCGCGTCGACCTCGATCGGCCACGCCGTCGCGAGGACATCGGCGATCTCCAGCGGTTCCCGTGGCTCCGACGGCGACTCGAGCAAGTGGCGAGCCGCCTCACCGCGCGTCCGCTTGGCGACGACGTCGCCGATGCGGGCAGGGCCTCCCGGAGCGGCGCGCACGCGCAGGGTGACCATCTGGTCGTCGAGGCCGTGCGGGCGGCCGACGGCCTGGTAGGTGGGCGATCGCAGATCGAGGATCGGACCGCGGCGCTCGGCCGCTTCGGTCAGCCGCGGGACCAGCACCGACCGCCACGTCGGCTCCAGCCGGTCCATCCCCACCAGCCGCGCGCAGACGTGGAGGCGGTAGGGCGGGATCCGGTCCGCCGGTCGCAGGGCACCCCACAGCGCCGAGACGATCACGACGCGGTCCTCGGCGCGGCGCAGGGCGTGCGGCGACCAGGAGGCGGGATCGAGCCCGGCGTAGAGAGGGCCGGCGTAGGTGTCGACCGCGCGTCGCGTCGGGAGGGCACGGATGAGCTCGTTGCGCGCCACCTCGTCGCCGCGCGACGGCGGGACCATCAGGCGCCGCAGCGCATCGGGCTCCCGGCTGGTCTCGATGAGCGCGTCCAGCACGCGGCTCCGGACCGGCGCCAGGTCGCCGAACGACAGCCCCTCGAGATCGAGGCTCGGCCCGTCATCGGGCGCCGGGCGCTTCGTCTCCGACGGCGGCAGGATGATGAGCATGCCCGAATCCTAACGGGAGCTGGATGCGCAGGAAGAACGGCCCCGGCTCGGAAGCCGGGGCCGTGAGGGCACGCCAAGGATGGGTCAGTCGCGCGTCGCGATCGGCCTCCACGCGCGCAGGCCGATGGCGGCCGCCAGCGCCAGGAGCAGCGCGCCCAGGATTGTCAGCGGCGAGCCTGCGGGCGCCGGGAGCGCGGTGTTCGGCGCGGATGAACCCTCCAGCTGGCCGCGAATCGCGCCGGCCGGGAAGTCCGCCGTGTGCAGGTTCACGTAGAAGCCGGCCGGGTTGTCGAGAACCATCTGGATGTCGGCCGCGGCGACGTCCGAGGTGCAGCCCTCGGTGGTGCCGTCGAAGCCGTCGACGTCGAGCGGGATCAGCACACCACCGGACACCCCTTCGGCACCGGTGTGAATGTGTGACTGGGTGACCGCGCCGATCTCCTCGGCCGTCATGTCCCAGCACACTTCGCCGGTCTCGGGATCGAGCGTGATCGTGGCCGAGCCGGATCCGTCGGGATTGCCCGGGTTCTCGCCCTCCGTCACGCCGGCGAGGTCGGCCGTCAGCGTCGTCTCGGCGGCGAGCACGCCACCGGCCAACGCCAACGATGCGACCAGGGCGAACGCCACGGCCAGGGGCAGAGATACCTGTGGTCGATTGCGCATCGGGTTCCTCCTGTGTGGTCGGCCGATGGCCGGCGACGGCATCGGTCCATCGTTGGAGGAACGTTCGGAATCGGTTACGCCCCCGGTGGCCGTAGCGGGTGATACGGGACGTCGGCAACGATCGTGTTGCGGCGCGCGAACAGCCGCAGCTTCAGGCGGAGCGCGGTCTGGTTGTGGAGCAGGTTCTCCCACCAGTGGCGCGGGACGAACTCGGCCAGCACGACGAGGATCGGCCGGTCGGGCGCCTGGCGCTGGAGCGCGTCCATGTACGCCAGCAGCGGACCGATGAGCGCCCGGTACGGCGACTCGACCACGACCAGCTCGGTCGTGCCGGCCCACTCGGGCCATCGCTCGCGGAGCGACTCGGCCGTGGCCGGGTCATTGGTCACATGCACCGCGACGGCCTCCGAGCTGATCGAGTTGGCGAAGGCGATCGCCTGCAGCGCGGGGCGGTCGAGGCGCGCAATCGGCACGATCACGATCGGCTCCGCGGCGACCTCCGCAGCGGCCGGGATGCGGTCGAGCTCGAGCGCGCGGGCCATCTCGCGGTAGTGGCCGTGGATACCCATGAGCAGCGCCATCAACAACGGCACCAGCGCGATCACCAGCCAGGAGCCCTGGAAGAAGTTGCTGCCGCCCACCACGAACGCCACGACCAGTGTCGTCGCGGCACCCAGCCCGTTGATGACCAGCCCGGTATGCCAGCCCGGCTCACGCCGCCTCCACCAGCGCCATAGCATTCCGGACTGCGACAGGGTGAAGGCGATGAAGACCCCCAACGTGTAAAGCGGGATGAGGCCGGAGACGCTGGCCTCGAAGAAGTACAGCAGGCCGATCGCCATCAGCGACAGGGCGACGATCCCGGTCGTGAAGGCCAGGCGCTCGCCGCGGAAGGCGAACTGGCGCGGCAGATAGCCGTCGCGCGCCAGGAACGAGGACAGGCGCGGGAAGTCGGCGAAGCTGGTGTTGGCGGCCAGGGCCAGGATGAGCGCCGTCGCCAGCTGCGCGACGACGAGGATGACCCCATCGCCAGTCAGCTGCCGAACCAGGAGGCTCAGCACGGTCTGCTGCTCGGTGGGATCCGGCTGGATCCCGACGGCCGTGACCAGGTACGCGATCCCGACGAACAGGATGGCGAAGACGATCGCCGCCCAGGTGAGCGTGGTTCGCGCGTTCTTCCACTCCGGCGGCTTGAAGGCCGGGACGCCGTCCGACACCGCCTCGACACCGGTGAGTGCGACGGCACCCTGGCTGAACGCTCGAAGGATGAGGAAGAGGCCGAGCGCCTGTCCGCCCTGCTCGATCCCTTCCCACGCGGCCGGCGCCTGGAATGGCGGCACGGTGCCGAGGGCCGTGCGCACCACGCCGTAGGCGATGATGCTGAGCATGATGCCGATGTAGGCGTACGTCGGCACCATGAAGATCGTGCCGGACTCGCGGATGCCCCGCAGGTTGCCGAGCATCAGCAGGACGACCACCGCGATGCCGATGAGCACGCGCTCCGGGTACAGCTCGGGCACGATCGACGTCAGGGCCGCCACGCCGGCCGAGACGGAGACGGCCACGGTGACCACGTAGCCGATGAGGAGCGCCGCCGCTGCCAGGACGCCCATCGTGCTGCCGAGGTTGTCCGAGGCGACGATGTAGCTGCTCGCGCCATGCGGATAGGCGCGGATGGTCTGGCGGTACGACAGTGTGACGATCGCGAGCATGACCGTGATGAGCGCGGCAAGCGGCAGCGTCAGGGTCAGCGCCCCCGCACCCGCCGCAGCGAGAACCCGCATGATCTCTTCGGGTCCGTAGGCCGACGAGCTGATGTTGTCGCTCGAGAAGATCGCGAGCCCCTTGACCTTGGTCAGGCGCTCGTGCTCCTCCTGGCCGGTGTGGATCGGGCGGCCGATGAGCCAGGTGCGCAGCCGTCGCAGCGTCGACGTCCATCCGCGACGGTCGAGGACCGTGCGCTCGGTCGCGATCAGCTCGCCGCCCTCCTCCCCGCGCTGGAAGGCATCCTCGAACGGCCGGACGATCCGGACGTACGCGTCCCCGGGCCGCTTGCCGCGGCGGCGCTCGCGTACCTCGAGCCGGGGATCGACCCGACGCTGGTCGGGATGTTCAGATCGGGCCACGGCGGGGAACACTAGCACTCTGGCTGCCGGTGTCGACGGGCCATACGATCAGGTGCGGGATCGGGCGCCGAGCAGGGCGTGCTGCGCGATGCCGCTCCGACTTGAAAATTGCGCGCTGCGGCGCTCGTTATCCGGAGGACTCGCCGCTTGGCGCCGTCCGCCACGCTCAGATCAGCGCAGATCCGCGCTCATCGGCCGGGTAATGGTCCGTAGCCAGCACAAATTTCCAGTCGGAGGAGCGCCATTGGAAATCTGGGCGACGTGGGCGCGGTTTTTCCAGTCGCGACCGGCTCAGTGCTGTCCGATGGTCCCCAGCATGCGCATCCGATGCTCGGTCGACAGCCACGCCGCACGGCCCACCGCGACCAGCGCCACGCTCGTCAGGGCCATTGCCACCCACTCGAGCGGCACCGCCAGCAGAGGCCGCGTGTCGAGGGCGGCAACCCGCATGAGGTCCAGCGCGTACGTGGTCGGCAGCAGGTATGAGATCCAGCGCACCGCCTCGGGCAGCACGACGATCGGAAACGCGGCGCCTGACAGGGCGACGAAGATGAAATCGGTCGCGTCCACGAAGAAATTGCCTTCTCGCATGCGCAGGACGATGGCGCCGATGAGGTAGCCGATGCCGAGCACGCCGATCGACGCGACCGCCAGTGCCGGAATTGCGACCACCAGCCGCGGAGCGAGCTGGGCGCCGAAGAACCAGGTGCCGATGGCGAGCAGGATCGCGGTCGCGAGGAGCGCGAACACCAGGCCGGCCAGGGTCATGCCGATCACGAACGTCTCGCGCCGCGTCGGCGTCAGCCAGCCTGGCTCAAGCGTGCCGGCGTCCAGCTCCATCTTGAGGCTGTACGCGACGGCCCAGAACCCGGCCGACCCCAGGTTCAGCGCCAGCATGCCGAGGAACAGGTACCCCGTCAGGTCAGTCGTCCCCGCCGTCTCAGCGAGGCCCAACGCCTCCCCGCCAACCGCGAAGGTCGCTCCCAGCAGGACGCCCGGGATGAGGGTCTGGTAGAGGGGCTGGAGCACCTGGTTGACGGCGTTGAGGCGGTATCGGCGGAAGACGAGCAGCTCCTTGCGCGCGATCGCCCGCGCGGCGCGCCATTCGTTGCGAATCTCGTCCATCGGCCGGTCCATCAGTATTGGGCCAGCCGCCCGCCGCGCCGCGCGTACTGCTCGGTCCGGCGGAAGGCATACGCGGCCAGGACCGCCAGCAGCCCGCCCATGGCGGCCAGGATCAGGAGGTCGCCAGCGACCTGGCCGATGCCCGCGCCGGTCAGCAGCACGGCTCGAAGGTCGGCGATGAGATAGGTCGGCGGAAGGGACAGCGCCACGCGCTGCGCGAGGTCGGGCAGGACGACGATCGGGAAGCTCATGCCGCAGACGGCCGTGAACAGGCCGCGCACGCCCTGCACCAGCGCGCTGACCTCGCCGAAGCGAAGCACCACGGCCGCGAAGAGGGCGCCGATGGCGTACAGCGCCGGGATGCCGACCAGGATCACGCCCAGGGCCCGTGCCGCTTCCAGCGGGCCAATCGACACGCCGAAGCCGAGCCACAGCGCCACGCCCACGACGGCGAAGATCCAGATGGCCCACACCAGCTGGCTGATCGCCGGGCCGAAGAGCACGACGAGGCGCGATGCCGGAGTGAGGAAGATCGCCTCGAGCGAGCCGCGCACCTGCTCGGTCCGCAGGCTGGTGCCCGGTCCCCACAGGATGATGCTGAGCCACATGTACGTCGCCCAGCCGACGAACAGGAAGCCGGCGACCTCGTTCGTGCCGGTGCGCGCCGCAAATGCGGCGGCGGTATCGGCGCGGCCACCCGAGAAGGCGTGCGCCTGGAAGACGTACGCCAGCGGCAGGGCGATCGGCCAGAAGACGAACGACAGCAGGCTGCCCTTGTAACGGCGCAGGATCCGCCACTCCTTGATGGTGGCGGCGCCGAAGGCGCGCACGTCGCCGCGAAGGTCCGCGAGGCTCATTCGCGCAGCGCCCGCCCGGTGAGAGAGATGAAGACGTCCTCGAGCGAGATCGGGAGGACCTGGATGTTGCGCACCTCTGCCGACTCGTCACGCGCCGCCTCGATCACCAGCGGCACGAGGTCGCGGGCGGATCCGCAGTGCACGGTCAGGTGGAGCGACCCGTCCTCACGGCTGCGCTGCGTGACCTCGCCCGCCCGCTGCACGTGGCCGACGAGCGCCGCATCGGCCGATTCGGGCGCGGTGACCTCGAGGCGCACGACCTCGGTCGCCTTCAGGCCCCGCTTGAGGCCATCGGGAGTGTCGAGCGCCACGATGCGCCCGTGGTCGACGATGGCGATTCGATCGCAGAGCTGGTCGGCCTCCTCCATGTAGTGCGTCGTCAGGAGGACCGTCCGGCCCTCGTCGCGCAGCTGGAGCACTCGCTCGCGAAGGTCGCGCGCGGCCTGTGGGTCGAGCCCGACCGTCGGTTCGTCGAGCAGCAACAGCGACGGCTCCGGCAACAGCGCTCGCGCCAGCACGAGGCGCTGGCGCATGCCGGTGCTGAACTTCTCGACGTAGTCGTCGGCGCGGTCCTCCAGGTGCACCACCTCGAGGATGCGGTCGATCCGTGACGCCGCCTCGCGCGGTGGCACGTGGTACAGCGCGGCGAAGTACTCGAGGTTCTCCCGGGCGGTCAGCTTCCAGTACAGGCTGCGCTCGCCGGACAGCACCGCACCCAGGCGTCGCCGGATGTCGCGTGCCTGGCTCACGAGGTCGTAGCCGAGGACCGTCGCCGAGCCGGCGCTCGGCTCCAACAGCGTCGAGAGCATGCGCATGGTGGTCGTCTTGCCGGCCCCGTTGGGGCCAAGGATGCCGAACACCTCGCCGCTCTCGACGTTCAGGTCGATCCCGTCCACCGCACGGAACGACTCACGTCGATCCGGCTCGCGGCGCAGCCGCTGCCAGAGCGTGCGCCGCCCCTTCTCGAAGTCCTTGGTGAGCCCGGTGGCGACGATCGCTGTGGTCATGCCGTCGCCTCCCGCTCCATGGCGGCGGGGACGCCCCACGCCATGCCGGCCAGCGCGGCGACGAGCACGATGCCGCCGGCAACGCCGTACATCAACGTCGCGGCACCGAGGTCGACCAGGGCTCCGGCGGCGGCCAGCGAGATCGGCGCGAGCCCGACCGAGGCCAGCATGCTCAGGCTCATGATGCGGCCGAGCAGCTCGCCGGCCGTTCGGCGCTGCAGCCACGAGATGTACTGCACGTTGGTCAGGCCGATGAGGACGCCCATCGGCGCGATGATGGCCAGCGCCACGACCAGGTTCGGCGCGAGGCCGATGAGGGCCAGCCCGATGCCGAGCACGACGGCGATCGCCAGCAGGACCGAGCCGAAGCGCGGAATCTGCGTGATCGAGCCCCCGATGACGGCGCCGATGAGCGCGCCCGCGCCCCACGCCGAGAACAGCACGCCGAACGCGGCGGAGCCGCCCGCGAAGCGGTCCTCGGCCAGCCATGCCAGCCCGACGTTGACCGGGCCGGTGAACGCCAGGTTGAAGGCGGTGATGAGCACCAGCGTGCCGCGCAGGGCCGGGTCGGCCCATGCCGCGCGGATGCCCGCGCCGATGCTGCCCATGACGCTCTCGCGTTGAGCGTCGTCGGATGACGGCGCCGCGCGCCGGCCGCCCCGGACCAAGAAGACGGCCAGCGCGGCGACGCCGAAGCTCGCCGCGTCCAGCACGAACGCGGGACCAGTCTGGACGAGGGCGATGGCCGCACCGGCCGCAGCGGGACCGATGAGCCCCATCACCTGCGTCGAGCCCTGCATCAGGGCGTTGGCCGGCGACAGCAGCCGCCCGGGCACGATCATCGGGACGATGGTGCCGAGCGCCGGGTAGAAGAAGGCATCCACGATGCCGAAGGTCGCGGCCAGGACGTAGAGGTGCCACAGCTCGGCCCGTCCGCTCAGGACGAGGCCGGCGATGACGGCAACCACCGCGCCGCGCACGAGATTCGAGACGAGCATGAGCGTGCGCGGCGAGAACCGGTCGCTGAACGCCCCGCCGACGAGCATGAAGATGGCCCGCGGGATCGCGGCAGTCATGAGGACCGTGCCGAGCGCCAGGCCCGAGCCGGTGAGCTGCAGTGCCAGCCAGGCGAGTGCGACGAAGTGGAACTGGTCGCCGAGCACGCTGATCGTCTCGCCGGCGAACACCAGCCGGTAGTCGCGGACGCGGAGCGGCTGGACGAGCGCCGGTCCGCCGACCTCGGTGGATGTGGCCGGCGAGGCCACGAGCTCGTCGGCGGCCTGCATCATTCCACCGTGATGAGGACGCCGCCGCCGTCCTCGTCCTCGACGTCGATGATCGGTCCTATGGCGCCGGCGCGGACCGCGTCGCGGACCCGCTCACGCTGGTCACCGCCCAGGCCCGGGACGAAGTGGAGCGCCTTCTCGACCAGGCCGATCGGGATGTTCAGGTTGACCACCTGCCGCCCGCGCTCGGTGACGCGGATGCGCAGGTGCATGCCCTGGCGCCCGAGGGCCTGATCGACCCGATCCTCGGCGTGCGCGAATGCGCGGTCGATGCGCCTTCCGAACCGGTCCGCGTGGCGTTGCGCGCGCCCCGCGTGACGGCGCGCATCCCCTTCGAGCTCCGAGGCACGGGTCAGCGCATCGATGATCGGCGCGGCCTCATCGGCGGAGAGCTTGCCCTCGGCCACCAGGCGCAGGATCGTCTCGAGCTCGTCAGGCATTCGGAGGCCCTCCGGCCAGCCGTCGCGACGCCTCCTCGACGTCGATCTCGCCGGCCTCCAGTGCTCGCAGGATCTCGAGCTGCTCGTCGTCCCCGACGGGCGGCCGCGGCGGTGTCGGCGGCATCGGGGCGGCCGGCGGCGCGGGTGGCGTCGGGGCGGCCGGCTCCGCGTAGCGTCGCGATGGGCGCGCGGTGACGTCGCCGGACATCGACGAGAAGAGCATCGATGCGCTGCCGTCGCCGACGACGTACCGCCGGCGGTCGCGTGAGCCCTCGGCCCGATGGGGGATCGAGATGCTGGCCTCGGTCGACAGCCCGCGCACCTCGAGCGTGAACCCACCGCTCACGCCGAGGGACAGGTCGCCGCTGACGGTCTCGACCCGGTGATCCGATGCCGCGGCCAGCTCGCCCTCGAGCTCGACGTCGCCGCTGACCGTCACGACACGGAGGTCATCGAAGCGCGGAGCGAAGGCGGAGATGTCGCCGCTGACGGTGTTGGCCTCGAGCGCGACGGGTTCGTCGGCGCGGATGCTGATGTCGCTCGAGACGCCACGGACCTGGACCGATCCGCCGAGGCCCTCGAGCCACAGGTCGCCGGAGACGGTGCGATATTCCTGCTGCCCGCGGAAGCCCTCGGCCGTGACGTCGCCGCTCACGCCCTCGTATCGCACATCCGCGCGCCGGGGCGCCGAAACGTGGATGCTGGTCTCGGCCTTGACGTTGCCGATCCCGAGCATGCGCGCGATGCTGCCGATCCCGGTGTCGCCGCGCTTGGGTTCGGACACATCCAGGACGCCGTCACCCTGCCGGGCGTGGAAGCGGACCCGCTCGAACAGCGCGTCGGCATCGGCCTCCGTCGACGCGATGAGCTCGAACTCGACCGCGACTCGGGCAGTGGCGCCGTCGACGGCCTCGAACACCACGTCGGAGCTCGTCGCGTTGAGGGCGAGCCGGCCGGTTGGGCCGATCGGGTGCTCGATCTCCTGGCGTCGCACAAAGGTCGGCATCGGTCAGGCCCCGAGCCCGCGCAGCTGCGTCGCCGCGTCCTCGGCGCTGATCTCCTTGCGGGCCAGGCGCTCCAGGATGTCGCGGCGTGCGGCGGCCGCATCGGTGCTGGCCATCTCGGTCTCGTCCAAATCGGCATCGACCTCGTCGAGCGGCTCATCGGTGGGCGCGCCGTCGCTCAGGCCAAGCGCTCGGACCAGCGAGTCGACGCGACCACGAACGGTGGGGTAGCTGATGCCGAGCTCGCGCTCCATCTCCTTGAGGTTGCCGCGCGAGCGGAGGAAGCTCTCCAGCAGGCTCATCTGCTCGCGATCCAGGCGCCCGAAGCGCCCGACGCCGAACTCACCCTCCAATGCCGTGCCGCAGCTGCGGCAATGCAGTCGGGTGATGGTCAGCTCGCTCGTGCAGACCGGGCAGGTGGCGATGACGTCGTGAACCATGACTAGCGCCGGCCGCTGCGATTCGAGCGACGCTGGGTCGGAAGTCGGTACACGCGCAGGCTGGAATCGCCGGCGAGTACTCGCCGATGGCGCGACTGATCCTCAATGCTCATCTGCGGATAGAAGAGCCTGTAGTCGTACATTGCTATGGTCTCCTCGAAGATCGGCAACCCGGACTGACAATCTGACGTCCTTGCTGCGCAAGATAGACGCTGGCTCACAATATGTCAACCCCATATATGAAAATAGCAAGCGAAGTTGCCAGTTGGGATGCGTCGAATGCGGCCATCACCTTCTCCGCGGAGGCGCTACCATGCGCCACGGACCGATGCACCAGCCCCTGTTGCCCTATTCCCCCGAGCGCGACGTCTACCGGCTGCTGGGGATCCCCTCGAACGCCTCGACCGATGAGGTGACGCTGGCCTGCCGTCGCCTGGCGCGCACCTTCCACCCCGATCGCAACGGATCGCAGCGGGCCAATGCGGAGATGCAGGTCGTCAACGCGGTCCGTCGCGTGCTGAGCGATCCCGAGCTGCGCGCCGTCTACGACCGCGAGCGGCTCCGATTCCACGCCGTCACCGCACGGCCGATCGCAGCGGCCGACCTGCGTTCATCGCCGATCGTCACCGCACCGCCGCGCGAGCCCGGCCTCGGGCGCTATCTGCGGGCCGCGATCGTGGGTGTCCGTGCCGCCGTGGAGGTGCTCCTGCCGCCGCGCTGCCGCACCTGCCGGATCGTCATCTCCGGCGAGGACTCGTACTGCGCCGCCTGCGGAACGCCGCTCCTTACCAGTGGTGGCGCGTCGCCGGCTCGATAGATCGAGCCGGATCCGCTTGGGGGCCGGCTCTGGTTGAGTTTCCGCGATCCATCGAGTCCCGGTGAGCGTGAGCTACGCGGCCGGGTGCTGTTCGTGCGTACCAGGTCTCGATACATCGAGAAAACGCAGCGCCAAAACGGCTGCGCGCGAAATCTTCGCGATATGTCGAGATCGGCCGGCGATCCGGTAGCTGAGGATCGGGACCGCTGGCCAATTGCCGAACTATCGGGCAATCGCGCGCAGGGGCGGTCTGTGCCGTGCGCGGTGGCCCTATGTATCGGGCGAGATGGCTCCGGGGCGCCGGTCGCGGTGCGCGGCTGCCCGAAAGATCGGCGGCCGAGCGGCTCGGGGCGGCTCGGGGCTTACGCGTACAGCGGGTTGAGCCGGTCCGGGTCGATGCCGAGCTCGGCGATGGCTCGCTTGAGCTCCTCGGGGGTCGATTTGCCATCCAGGCACAGCCCGTGGAGCGCGGCGTAGGCGATGTGCTCCGGGTTGACCTCGAAGTGCTCGCGCAGCGCCTCGCGCGTGTCGGAGCGGCCGAAGCCGTCCGTGCCGAGGACCGTGTACGGCCGATCGATCCACGGCGCGACCATGTCGGGGATCGACTTCATGAAGTCGGTGGCGGCGACGATCGGTCCCTCGGTCGGGGCCAGGCACTGGGCGACGTACGGAATGCGCTGCTCGGCGTCGGGGTGGAGCCGGTTCCAGCGCTCCACGTCGAGGCCGTCGTTGCGCAGCTGCTGGAAGCTGGTCGCACTCCACACGTCGGCTGCGACGTCGAACTTCTCGGCAAGGACCTGCTGTGCCTTGAGCGCCTGCTGGAGGATCGGTCCGGAAGCGAGGATCTGGACGCGCCGGTTGCCGGTCTCCGCGGGCTTGAACCGATACAGGCCGCGCAGCACGCCCTCTTCCACGCCGTCGGGCTTGGGCGCCTGCACCCAGTTCTCGTTGTAGATGGTGATGTAGTAGAAGACGTCCTCGCCACGCTCGCCGTACATGCGGTCGATGCCCTCGCGCACGATGATCGCCAGCTCGTAGGCGTACGCCGGGTCGTAGGCGAGGATGTTCGGGACGGTCGATGCCAGCACGTGCGAGTGCCCGTCGGTGTGCTGGAGCCCCTCTCCGGTCAGCGTGGTGCGGCCGGCGGTGGCGGCCATCATGAATCCGCGGCCGCGGGCGTCGCCGAGTGCCCAGATCTGGTCGCCGGTGCGCTGGAAGCCGAACATCGAGTAGAACGTGTAGAACGGGATGACCGGCTCGCTCCAGGTGGCGTAGGCGGTCGAGGCGGCCTGGAAGGAAGCGGTCGAGCCAGCCTCGGTGATGCCCTCCTCGAGCACCTGGCCATCGGTCTTCTCGATGTAGCTGAGCAGGAGCTCCTTGTCGACCGGCGTGTAGTTCTGGCCGAGCGGGTTGTAGATTCCGACCTCCTTGAAGAGGGGGTCCATGCCGAAGGTGCGGGCCTCGTCGGGGATGATCGGCACGACGCGCCGGCCGATCTGCTCGTCGCGCACGAGGTTCCTGATCAGGCGGCTGAAGGCCATGGTCGTGCTGGCCGCTCGCTCGGAGCCGGCGAAGAACTCGCTGTAGGCGGTGTCCTTCGCGGCCGGCAGGGGCTTGGTGACGTATCGGCGCTTTGGCAGCACGCCGCCCAGCGCGGCTCGCCGCTCGAGCATGTACTGGATCTCCGGCGACTCCGGGCCGGGGTGGTAGTACGGCGCTTCCTTGAGCTTGTCGTCGGGGATCGGCAGCTCCAGGCGGTCGCGGAAGACCTTCAGCTCATCCGCGGTGAGCTTCTTGGCCTGGTGGGTCACGTTGCGACCCTCGATGCCGGGGCCGAGAGTCCAGCCCTTGATCGTCTTGGCCAGGATGACGGTTGGCGTGCCGGTGTGGGCCACCGCCGCGGCGTATGCCGCGTACACCTTGCGGTAGTCGTGGCCGCCGCGGCGCAGCTTCGCGAGGTCGTCGTCGGAGAGGTGCTCGACCAGCGCCTGGAGACGTGAGTCGCCGCCGAAGAACTGCTCGCGGATGGTTGCGCCGTCGCTGACCGCCATGCGCTGGTAGTCGCCGTCGAGGGTGTCGTTCATCTTGGCCAGCAGGACGCCGTCCTTGTCGCGCGCCAGCAGGTCGTCCCA
>JAICRD010000035.1 GCA_025937535.1 Chloroflexota bacterium
CCCAACTGTCCGGCCGATCACCGCTTCACGTCTTTGCCCAGACCGTCCTCATTCTGATCTTCTCGTTCACAGCGTTCCTCCCCGGAGCCGTCGCGCCCGGGGATGCGGACCTCGATCAATGAGAGCTTGCCGCCGTCCAGGTCGATGGTGCTCTGGTGCACGAGGTCCGGCGGGGAGGGTCTGTCGCCGCCATAACGGGCGGCCAGCATGCGGATCAGCCGGCCGGACCATGCCAGCAGCGTTTCGCCCTGCTGCTGGTACCCGACCCCGTGCACCAGGACGATCGCGAGGTGATCCGCCGTCCGGCACTCGTCGGAGACGTGAGCCTGCGCTTGTGGCTCAAGCGTCGCGCCGGAGATCGTCACGGTCGCGCCTCCCGCCCTGTGGTGGATTCGGGCTCGATCCTCGGCCGATCATGCTCCCCTTAATGATGGTTGTCCATGATTCTGCCGACCCGGGCTCCGGGTAGAGGGTCCCTACATCTGGGTTCGCGGGCAGAAATAGGGAATCCTCCCAATGCGTGCCGGACCGGAGGGCGGGCACGGTAGGGGAAACACCCGAGCACCCAGGGAGGGACTTCGTGCCCGCACGCGCCCAACTGTCCGGCCGATCACCGCTTCACGTCTTTGCCCAGACCGTCCTCATTCTGATCTTCTCGTTCACAGCGTTCCTCCCCGGAGCCGTCGCGCCCGCCACCGCCGCCGGGTTGCCACCGACGGCTGAACCGGATCTGCTCCAGACGCGCGAGGGCCGGCCGGTCGCCATCACTCTGCGGGCGAGCGACCCTGAGAACGATCCGCTGACGTACACGATCTGCAACTGGACCGATGCGGACGGGGATGACTGCAGTCTGGCCGGCCCGGACGATGGCGTCCTGACGGGCACGCCCCCCAACCTCACCTACACGCCGAACGCCGGGTTCATCGGTCGCGACGACTTCGTGTTCCACGTGAGTGACGGCACCTCCAGCTCGAACGGCGCCGTCGTCGGCATCGATGTCGAGGCCAACGTGGCCCCCGTCGTGGAGGACACCTCCTTCGACACGCGAGAGTCGCGAGCCGTCGAGGTCTGGGTGAACGCGAGCGACGACAACCTGGAGCCGCTGACCTACACGCTCACCACCCCGCCGTCGAATGGGACGCTCAGCGCGCTGCCCACCACGGAGCAGGCGGACCCACCGTCGCTCATCTATACGCCGAACGCGGGCTTCGTGGGACTTGACACGGCCACGATCACGGCCAGCGACGGCGCCCTCAGCGACTCGGGAGTCATCGCCATCACGGTCGCCGCCAATACGGCACCGGTCGCCACGGATCCTCAATTCCCGCTCTCGACACGCGAAGTGCGACCCCTCGAGATCGATCTCGCGGATCTCGCCTTCGACGACGACGGAGATGTCCTCACCTTCGCCATCGAGGAGTCGCCTGCGAACGGCTCGTTCACCGCAGACGGCAGCGTGTATACCTATACGCCGGTGTCCGGCTTCACCGGCACCGACTCGTTCACCTTCCACGCCTTCGATGGCCTGGCGGAATCGAATTCGCAGCCCGTCTCGATCGATGTTTTCGCCAATACCGCGCCGCAGGCGCAGGACGACACAATTTCGACGGTCGTCGGTTCGCCGGTCGGCTTCTTCCTGACCGTCTTCGACGATGACCAGGATCAGCTGACGTACACGATCACGTCTGGCCCGACGAACGGTTCGCTCAGCGGCACGGCGCCCGAGCTGACCTACACGCCGAACGCGGGCTTCACGGGAACCGATGCCGTCACTTTCACCGGATTCGATGGTCTGGCGACGTCGAACGAGGGGACGTTGACGATCACCGTTTCCGGCGATAACGGTGTGCCCATTGCCCGGGACGACGAGCTGCTCGTTCGAACGAACGAGCCCGCATCCATCTTCGTTCTCGACAACGACGACAATCCCGACGCCTCCGAGCTCACGTTCGCGGTGACCGCGGAGCCGGACCAGGGCAGCGTCGACTGCGATGACCCCTTCGAGCAGGGCGGCGAGCCGGGTGTCTGCCTCTACACGCCGAATACCGGCTACACCGGTCCCGACTCGTTCACGTACTCGATCACCGATGCCAACGGCGACTCGGATGACGCGATCGTGTCGATCCTCGTGCGCGGCTGCCGGACGCTCTCGCTGCTGGAGAACGCAACCCTGTCCGCGACGGACGGCGACGTGCTGCTGAACGTGGATGCCTTCGGTGCCTTCCGGTTCCACGGCGTCGTGATCGAAGACGCCGGCCTGACCGCCGCCTACGACCCACCGGGTCCCGTAGACGCGGCACCCAGCGTCGGTTTCAGCAGGCTGTTCTTCTCGACGATCGGTGATTACGCAGTCGACGACTGTCGAGAGGCCTGGGCTACGGAACTCGTCTCGCAGACCGATACCAGCATGGTCTCGACGGGCAACATCGGTGACCTCGACATCGACCTGACGCAAACCCTTGGCCCGGTCACGTCGACCGGCTCGACGCTGACCCAGGAATATGTCCTCACCAACACGTCCGATGCGCCGCTTCCCCTGTCGCTCGTGCGCTGGGTCATCGGTGACCCGGGCGGGTTCGACTACACCCGCGCGGAGGCTCTTGACGCCGGCCGAAGGCTTCGTCTCATCGATCCGGGAGCCACCGCTGTGAGCCAGGCGGTCCGCCTCGACATCAGCGGTGAGCTGGGTGGCAGCGCCACGCCGGCTGACTGGACGATCCAGGACGCCGCCTACGGGTTCGAAACCATCGCCACGCAGGGCGGCATCGCCAGCACCGATGACGGCACCGTCCTCGGCGATACGAACGGAGACGGGGCAACCGACACCGAGCAGGAGTCGCTCGGTGCCGCACAGCAATGGGAGAGCACGATCGCGGCGGGCGCATCGGTCACGCTGGCGCAGGTGACGACGTGGTCTGCCACCGAGCCTGACGTCAACCAGCCGCCAGACGCGGTCAACGATTCCCTGACGGCAGGTCAGGCCGTCGAGGCGGGGCTGGACGTCCTGCTCAACGACACCGACCCAGAGTTCGACGACCTGGCCCTGCTCTCCAACACCCAGCCGTCCAACGGGTCGGCGGCGTGCACCGCCGGCGGCATGTGCACGTACACCTCGAATGCCGGCTTCACCGGCAATGACAGCTTCACGTACACGATCGAGGACGAAGAGGGAGACACCGATACGGCGACGGTGAGCGTCCGCGTCGTTGCTCCACCTGTGGCTGACTTCATCGCCGATCCGCGTCGCGGTGAGGCACCGCAGCTCGTCACCTTCGACGCCTCCGACTCGACAGGCGAGATCACCACCTACCGCTGGAACTTCGGCGATGGCACCACGACGACCACAGCGGTGCCACAGGTGCAGCACACCTACACGACGGGCGACCTGTTCGTCGTCTCGCTCGAGGTCGACGACGGGCTGAACGCGCCCGACATCACCTTCGACATCGTGGACATGCTGCCACCGGAG
Organism: Chloroflexota bacterium; assembly: GCA_025937535.1. Classification (GTDB taxonomy): domain Bacteria; phylum Chloroflexota; class Limnocylindria; order QHBO01; family QHBO01; genus JACDBZ01. The sequence continues at coordinate 3,470 of JAICRD010000035.1, forward strand.
CCGCTGACTGCCGATGCCGGCGACGACCGGCTGACGCTCGTCGGCAACACGCTTCGCTTCGACGCGACGGGTTCCCGGCCGATCGACGGCATCGACTCGTTCCACTGGGACTTCGGTGACGGCTCAACGGCGGATGCCGTCACGGCGACCAAGACGTGGACGAGCCCCGGAACCTACAACGTGTCGCTCACGGTGACTCGTGGATCGGAAACCGCCAGCGACACCGCGGTGGTGGAAGTTCGCCCCGACGAGCCGGGCGGCCTGGTGGTCAGCGTCCGTACCGACGGCGGAGCGGCCATCGGCGGGGCCGAGGTCGTCGTCCAGCTGGCCGGCGGCCAGAAGGTCAACGGCACCACTGATACGTCGGGTGACGTCACCCTTCGAGGGCTCTCCGATGGTGCCCTGACGGCCTATGCCATCGCGCCCGGCTTCCAGCCGGCGCTGGCACAGGCCACGGTGACGGGTGGCGAGGGATCAGTCACCGTCGTCCTTCAGTCAGGCTCACTGGTGAGCACGACACTCGACAGCCGCCAGCTCACGCGCGAGGAGATCATCGCAGCCGGCATTGATCCGGACGATCCCGCCAACGGCATCGTGATCGAGTTCGTCATCGGGCTGAAGTTCGGCCCGCTCGAGGAAGTCCTCATCGAGGATCTCGTCGCCTACCCGACGGATGGCGGCGCTGGAGCCTTCCTCGGTCTCGGCGGTGGCTGGATCGGCCTGGGTGGCGGCATGAACGCAAGCGGCACTCCGGTGCTCGTGGACGACCAGCCGCTGATCTTCTGGCTCGTTGCCCCGGGCGAGGCGGGCTTCCTCAAGCAGTTCTTCCAGGTCAGCCTGGCCGTCAGCAACCTCGCTGATGGGCCGTTCACGCTCGGTGATGGACTCGCTCGCCTCGAGCTGCCAGCCGGCCTAAGCCTAGCCCCGACCGATGCGATGCAGCGCCTGGCCGTCTCCATGCCTGACATCCCCGGTGGCGAGACCCGCGCGACCTCGTGGATCGTGCGCGGCGACACGGCCGGCAGCTACCACGTCACCGCCCAGTATGCCGGGATCCTGGCGCCATTCGACGCTCCCGTGCGGGCGACGGCACGCACTGCCACCCCGCTCAGGGTGTGGGGCGCCGATGCGCTTCGCCTCGTCGTCGACGCCGAGACGGATGCCTTCGCGTACTACCCGTACCGCGTCAGGGTCGGGCTCCGGAACATCTCGAACGTTCCCGTCCATAACGTGGAGATCGCACTGTCGGGAACCGAGAACGAGGGCTTCATCTGGCAGCCACGCGAGCGGCTGGTGCAGGGGACCGATACGGTCGCACCGGGCACGACCTTCTTCGCGGAAGAGTTCGTCCTGATCACGACGCAGACCGGAACGCTGAACGTGCAGGAGTCCTTCGTCGGCACGGCCGGCGGCACCGAAAACGGGGATGGGATCCTGCTGTCGCATCCACCCGAGGTCACTCCGGCAACCGCACCGACGGTCACCGCAACCCCGGGTGATGGCGCCGCCATCATCAGCTGGGACGCCACTCCTGGCGCGACCGGGTACCGGCTGTTCGTGACGCCCGATCCGGAGACCCCGTTCCCGGACACCGTCGCCGCCGAAGTCGGCGCCGGCGAGACGAGCGCATCGGTCGGCGGCCTCTCGCAGGGTGAAACCGTCTGGGTTGCCGTGAGCTCGATGCTCAACGGACGGGAGGTGCTCAAGCACCACCTGGTGGAGGCGCGAGCCGACACCGATACCGACGGAGACGGCGTCGGTGACTCCACGGACAACTGCGTCACCGTCCCGAATGCCGATCAGGCGGACACCGATGGCGACGGCATCGGCAACGCCTGCGACGACGTCGACACCGATGGCGACGGCATCGACGACGGCGAGGACAACTGCGTCGAGGAGCCGAACGCCGACCAGGCCGATTCGGACAACGACGGCATCGGCGACGCGTGTGACCACGGGCTGTGCGGGTTCTCGAACATCGCGTACACCGCGGGCTTCGGGATCTCGTACGTGTACGAGTTCGACCAGGCCGTGCGCTGGTGTGTCGAGGACGACGTGGTCGACGTGCAGTTCGCGCAGAGCGACCCGCTCTTCGTCTACGACCCCGCGCTGGTGGCCCTGTGGGCGCTGGCGGGCCTCGAGTGGGAGGAGCCTGGGAGCCTGACGCCGCAGGTGATCCCGCAGACGGACGGCTCCGTGATCGTCACATCGGCCGATACGTATGACCTCTGTTGGTCGTGGGCGGACTTCATCGCCAAGGGCTTCAAGAAGGGCTTCGACTTCATGCCCGATAAGTGGAAGACCAAGATCGTGGAGGAAACGCTCAAGCGGCTGCTCCCCGACTTGCTCCCGGCTGCGCAACGCGAAGGCGTCATCGAGTGGATGGTGGGCGTCGTGACCGGGGAGGTCGGTGGCAATCTCACCTCGGTGTGCCTGCCGGCGTGGGATCCGGAGATCTCGATCCGGATCAACACGGATGGCACACGCGCGGTCACCGCCGTGCCGTTCGACGGTCCGGGAGCCATCTTCACGACCACGCAGCTGAGAATGGAGCCAGGCCTCTAACCAATGCGGTGACGGCATGGAGGACCGCCCGGCGGATAGTCGATGAGCTTGACGAGATCCGCGGCAAGGGCCAGATCACAGGCCCGCGACAGTCGCGTTCCTCCGCACCGATGGACGGCGGTCGCGGCGATCGTCGGCGGCCTGGCGTGGATCCCGGTTCGTGCCGCGATCAGCGTGACCTTCAGCCAGCCGCTCCTCGGACTGACCTACGTCGAGTGGAATCGGATCGAGGTCGTCCCCATCGCGCTGATGCTGCTGGCCCTGGCCGTCGGCGTCCGCGCCCTCGTCGCCGGTGGTGTACGCCTCGTCACGACCGGCCTGTGGGTCGCCACGGCCGGGCTCATCGGCATGCTGCTCGGGGTCATCGTCGAGTTCTGGATCGCGGGCGGGCTGTCGGGCAACCGCGAGCTGAGCATCATCGGCTGGGGCATCTACCTCCTCGCCGGAGTGGCCACGCACCTGGTCGGCATGGTGCTGCTCGGCATCGGGCTGCTGCGACAACGCGCGGGCATGGCGCGCGGGCTCGGCGCCCTGGCGCTGGTCATCGGCGTGCTCCACGCGCTGTGGATCCCATCGGGCTTCATCGCCGATGCGCTGCTGCTGGCCGACCAGGCGCTCATTGGCCTGGCGTGGGTCGGAATCGGCGGCGTGATGCTCGCCACGCGTCCGCGAGGACTGGACTGAGCGAGGTACGTCGAACCGCCGGATCAGCCTGCGCCGACCGTCCGATGGCAGCGCGCCCACCACGACCGATGCTGCTCCACGAGCTGATTGCTCATGCAACAACATCGGAGACACACACGAATGAATTCCTTCAAGCGCGGCGCAGCTGCTGTCCTCGCCGCTTTTTTCACCCTCATCCTCGGCGTCTCGAGCGTCGCCGCGGCCGGTGGCGCAACGATCGAAACGTTCCCGCTCGACGGCCGCTGGTCTCACGAAGAGCCCGATGGCCACGTCTACTGGTTCGACGTGACCGGCGACGTCCGGATCGTCACGACGGCCGATGGTCGCCAGAGCGCGACCGTCCAAATGCGTGAGGTCCAGACCCTGTATGACCCGACCGGCACGTTGGTGATGGAGTCCGAGGCTGCCTCGTCACAGCACGCCCTGTCGATGGGCGAGGACACCTTCCAGGTTCACCTCACTTCGCGCGCCAGCTGGACCAATGAGTACGGCGGTGGCTCGTACCACGTCCTGCTCCAGATCGTGAACGGCGTCGTGATCGTCGATCACACGCGCTGATCGTCCCGCGCGCGGCAGGGCCCCGGTATCGGTCCGGGGTCCCTGCCACCTCGCCGAGGTCACTCGGTTGGCTGGATGACCACGACCTCGCTGCCGGCGGCGACGTACAGCAGCCCATCCCGCACGACGCTCCAGCCCAGCTCGCCGCCGAGGGTGAGCGCCGACATCGGCCGGAGCGTCATCGGGTCGAGCTCCATGAACACGCCGCCCGGGGCGAAGCCGAAGAGCCGATCGCCCACCAGTCTTGCGCCCAGCTCGCCGCCAAGGCGCTCCACGACTCGACCCTCGCTGATGCTGAAGCGCTCCAGCGGGCGCTCCTGGTTGCCCGTGATGTAGAGAGAGTCGCCCAGCGGCAGGATCTCCATGCTGAACGACGACACCTCGAATCGGTCGAGCGTCTCACCGGTGGCCGGATCCAGGCGAACCATGTGGTCATCCTGGTACGGGGCCATCCAGACCTCGGCGTCGGTCACGGCGAGGGCCGCGGGCCACAGCGTGAATTGCTGATCCAACACGACCTCGCCAGACTCGGTGTCGATCCGGAGGACCCGGTTGCCGGCGTCGAGGTCGGTGACCCATAGCTGACCGTCGTGGATCGCGACACGGTAGGCGATGGTCCCGACGTCCACCCGCTCGACGACCTCGTTGGTGGCCGGGTCGATCTTGACCATCGTTCCATCGGTGCCGGTAGCCCAGACGTACGTGCCGTCGCTGACGGCGTTGAGGTCGTAGCGTGTCGTCTCCGGATCCGGGTTGACCGCCACGGTTCCGGTGATCTCCCCGGTGTTCGGGTCCATCCGGCTCAACGTGCCCGTTTCGGGGTTCGCGAGCCAGATGCTGCCGTGTGCGTCGAGGACCGGGTAGCCGGCGTCCCCGACCTCGTAGGTGGCCACGACGGCGCCCGCGCTGGGCAGACCGTCGAGCGGCGGAAGGCTGGCGATGGGCAGCGGTGTTGCCGAAGGGGCGACCGATGCCACGGATGGCGCTGCGTCGGTCGCGGTTGGGGATGGCTCCCCGCCGATGTTCTGTCCACCACTGGGAAGGAGCGTGGAGGCGAGGATCGCCACGGCGGCCACCACGGCGGCAGCGAACGCCACGATCGGGATCAGGCTGAATCGGTTGACATGCGGGGTCTGCTCGATCTCCGCCACGGCGGCATCGAGAAGGTCGCTCGGGGGTTCCATGGTTGCTACCTCGAGGAAGTAGCGGCGGACCGGCTCGGGGAGGTCGCCACGGAGCTGCGAACGGTTCATGCCGGTTCCTCCGCGAAATGGTGCCGCAGTGCGCGAAGGCCAGAGTGCAGCCGCGACTTCGCAGTTCCCTCCCGAATCGCCAGGGTCTCCGCGACCTGGCGCAGGGTGAGATCAGCGAGGTAGTGGAGCACGACGACGGCACGCTCATCGGGACGCAGCTTGGCGAGGGCGTCTTCGACCGCCCATCGGCCATGCAGTCCGGAGATCGGTTCCTCGAAGAGACCGGCTCCGTGCCCGAACAGGGGATCGAAGGTGACGGACGGATGGCGCTTCCGCGTGCGCAGCAGGTTGCGCGCGCGGTTCATGAGGATGCTCCGGAGCCACGACTCGAGCCGATCGGCCCGGTCGAGCCTCCGGAGCTCGCGCCACGCGCTGACCAGGGTCTCCTGGGTCACGTCGCGCGCCTCGTCGGCGCCGACCATCGCCGTCGCAAGCCGATACAGCCGCGGCAGCAATGGCTCGACGAGCCGCTCGAATGCAGCCACGTCGCCCCGCTTGGCGTGCCCGATGAGGTCCAGCACCCGGCGGTCACCTTCGTTTGCGGCGATGCGCGCAGGCTGGGGCAGCTTGTCCGACGGTACATCGTCGGGCAAGAGATCCGCGCCGAAGGTATCGCGCACTTCCATGCCCATCTGACACCGCGCCAGCCCGAATCGTTCGTGCCGACGCAGCGCTTCAGCCGGAAGGCACCTCGTCGACGGCCGCATCGCTTCGCGCGGCGGAGGGAAGCGGCTCGGCCACCGGCACGCGGGCCAGTAAGGCCTCGAGCTGAGCGAGGTAGGGACGGGCCCCGAGGCGCTCGAGGATGGTTCGCGTCTCGTCGGCGACCCGCTGCCGCTCGGCCGGCTCGAGCGCGTCGGCGACGACCGGACCGACCAGCATCGCCATCCTGGCGGCCGCCGTGCGCCGGCCCTTCCGCGCCCTCCGATAGTCGTCGAGCGTCCGTCGGATGGCGTCTGCATCGCCGAGACGCAGCGCGGCGTTCGACCGCAGGCAGGGCCGCGTACCTGTCGGGATCCCGACACGGCATCGGTCAGCCAGCGGATAGGCGGCTCAGCGGGGGATCCGCATAACTGTTGGCGAGACGCGCCATGCCCGGCGCGCCAAACGTTTGAGGAGGTCAAGGATGAGGCGGTCCCTCGTAGCCCTGCTTGCGTCGGGAGCACTGATGGCGTTGCTGGTCGGTCCGGTCGCCGCCGGCGGCGTTAATCCCGCGCAGCTGTCCAAAGCCGGTTGGAGCTGCTTCGACGTTCCCAACCTGGGCGTGCACTGCTCCCCGCCGGGTGTCTCGCCGATCGGGTCGCACAACGCGACGCCGCTGCTCTACTTCTTCAACACGACTGACCCGAACGAGACCGACACGGACTTCTCGGGCACGGAGCAGATCCTCACGGCGGATACCTACAACGGACAGCCCTGTCCGCAGGAAGGCATCGAAGTCTGGACCAACCTCGGACCGCTCGGGTTCGCCTGCCACCACAAGTAGGCGCACACGCACGACAACGACCGCGTCGGGTGATCCCGGCGCGGTCGTCGGTTAGCGGTCGACGAGCGCCTGGAACGCGTAGCCAGCGTTGGTTCGCCGACGCCGCGGCGGAGGTCGGCGTACGCGGTCACTCCGCTGTCGCCGCTGCCCGTCACGCGAACCGCCGCGAAGTGTCGGCGCACCTTGACATCTGATGCTTTCGGGTTAAGCATCACGCATCATGACGCGGACCACTCTTGACCTCGACCCCACTGTCCTGCGTGAGCTCAAGCGACGCAGGCGATCGACCGGGCGAAGCATCGGCAGCCTCGCGAGCGAGCTCCTGACGAACGCGCTGCATCAGTCGGGCGCGGCCGAGCCTGCCGCAGCACCGATGCGATGGAGATCAGCACCCATGGGCGCTCGCGTCGACCTCGATGACAAGGAGGCGGTCCGCCGCGCCCTCGAGTCGGGATGAGCTACGCGATCGACGCGAACCTCCTGCTGTATGCCTCCGACCAGGAAAGCCCATTTCACGACCGCGCGGGCACGTTGCTCGATGAAATTGCGATCGGCCCGGAGATCGTCTACGTGTTCTGGCCGATCGCGATGGCCTACCTTCGCATCGCAACGCATCCCGCCATCTTCGCCAGGCCACTGTCGCAGGCCGATGCGCGAGCCAACCTCGATTCGCTCCTTGCGCTGCCGCATGTCCAGGCCGTGGGCGAGGACGACCGCTTCTGGGATCGGTTCCGCGAGGTGGCCGACGACGTGCGGCCCACCGGCAACCTTGTCCCGGACGCCCATATCGTGGCGCTGATGCTGTCTCATGGCATCCGCACGATCTGGACGCGGGATCGCGACTACCGGTCCTTCAGCGGCATCCGCGTCCGCGATCCCTTCTAAGCCTGCATCGTCTCCTCGATGATTGCGATGTTGCTGCCCAGTCGGGGGCGCATGACGCACGGCTCGCTCGAAGAGGCACCGGGCACGCCCGTCTGCGCCCACGCCCCGTAGTCATCGAGCGCCCTCGCGTGTGCCCCGATGCAGTCGCTCAAGTGCAGGCCGTCCCTATTGCCGGACGGCTCTCCCGGATCCGGGTGATGCATCAGATGATCGGGGTTGTCGCTGTCGTCGACACCGAGAGGGTTGAGCAGCACGTGCCCCACTTCATGTGCGAGGACCTTGCCCAGCCTCGTGCTCAGCTGGCCCGCGGTCGGCATGATGATGTGCCCGGTGATCGGCGAACCGCAGGCGTCGCCGGTCGTGTCGTCCACGAGATAGAGGTTGAGGAGTGTCGTGCCCTCGGCCGTCACGTCCAAAGGCTTGACCATCGCTTGCTGATCCGGCGCGAGGCACGTTCCAGCAAAGGCCGAGATCGGCAGATCTTGGAACGTCTCGACGACCGGGGTGGAGAACGGCACCAGCTTGATGCAGGCCTGCGACCAGATGTCGTTCGCCGTCGCGAAGATGTCGTCGACGTAGGCCTGATCGCGGATCGGCTCGAAGCCGGTCGACGTTCGCCTCCCCACGACGTGCACGAAGACGACCAGCGTCAGTCGAGCGGCGGAAACGCCGAGCCCGAAGATGTCGGCGAAGCGCGAGGCGACCGGCCGCCCCGTGATGGTCCTGTCCTCGAAGAGCGGCCGCAGCTGCTCGACCGGCGTGGCGGCCTCCTTGCTCGTGGCGTAGGAACACCTGACTTCGGACGGATCACCCTTCTCCACGACGGCTACCTCTGGCGTACGGCTCATGCCTGCGATCTGTATAGCGTGCGAGGGCTGCGGCGCCTAGACGAACATGTCAGTGAAGGACCGATAGAGGGAGAGCGAGGACGGTGCCGGATCATCGGCGACGAACGCGTAGTACTCGCGCATCAGCCGGGCGAACTCGGACCCGGAATCCTTCATGGCGGCCGAGAACGCGTCGATTGAGCCGTAGCTGTCGAATTCCAGGAAGAGGCGGTGGGATCCGGCGTCCTTCTCGGAGCTGAACGCCACGCCGTACGTGCCGACGTACCGGATGCTGGCGGGGACGGCGCTCCTGAGCTGCTCCTCGTTGCCACGGAGCCACTCCTGAAAGTCGCCCTCGCGATCCGGCCGAACCGTGAACCCATACTCCTGCATCAGCGCCATCACCGGGTCCCTCCTCTGTGGTGCGGTCCTCGCAGCTTCCGCTCACGTGACGCCGCGCCACCGGATTGTCAGCCGACCGTCAACACCGCCGACGGCAAGCGCGTATTCGGCTCCCCTGGACATGGTGCATACGACTTCCCGCGACGCTTGAGCTGTCGCAAACGCCGCCGATGCTGAACGCCTGACCGATGCGGATCGGCGTCAGTGCCCGTTGGGGGGAGGCGCCGACCCGCCGGTCACCTATCAGGAGGGGTGAAGCATGCCCAACGTCCCCGCCCAGCGACCGAAGCTGAGCCCGGGCGGACCATCAACAATAATCCCGGCTCGCGCTTCGCCGCCGATTACTCGCCTGGAAACGACCAGCCTCCATCGCGAATTGGTCTAGACCTCCGCCCTCTGGTGCGCTATAAACCAGCGCAACTGACACGGAGGAGGGTGGCAGACGGCGGATGGCGGACCGCATGGCTGAACGTGACGCCGATCCCACGACAGGCGCGATGGCCGATGGCGCCGAGCTGGGGCGTGAAGCTGACTCCGGATTCGCAGTCCGTGGGCTCGCCGCCTACCTGCAGATCGAGCAGGAGCTTGCCAGCCGCATCGAACGCGGCGTCCTGCGCCCGGGCGCTCGCCTTCCGGCCGAGCGCGATCTCGCCCGTGACCTGGGCGTCAGCCGGATGACCCTGCGGCAGGCGCTCGCGCGCCTGGAGCATCGCGGGCTGATCGCCCGCTCGCACGGGCGCGGCACGTTCGTCGCCGAGCCGAAGCTCCATCAGCGCGCGACGACGCTGCGCGGCTTCTTCCGGGAGACGGTGGGGCAGGGGGTGGTCCCCAGCACCCGGACGATCGAGAAGACGGCCATCTACGCCACCCGGGCGCTCGCGAGCACGCTTCAGCTCCGCATCGGCGAAGAGGTCTACAAGGTCGTTCGCCTGCGGTCCGGACGCGGTGCGCCGGTCGTCCTCGAGACGAGCTTCTTCCCGGCATCGGTCGTTCCTGGCCTGCTGGCCCTCGACCTCGACCATCAGTCGATCTACCGCCTGATGGAGGACCGATACGGCGCAGGCCCGGTCCGCGGCGAGCAGGCGATCGAGGCCGTCGCGGCGGAGCCGCCCGAGGCCGAGCTGCTCGGCGTGCCGGCCGGATCGCCGCTGATCCTCCTCGAACGCACGGCCTGGGACGGGAACGAGCGGCCGGTCGAATACGCGCGGGACCTCTACCGCGGAGACCGCAGCCGATTCACCACGGAGCTGCGGCTGTGAGCCGCACCGCGCAGGCGGTCGTCATCGGCGGGGGAGTCGTGGGCACCGCTGTCCTGCGCGAGCTCGCCCAGGCGGGCGTCGAGGCGCTGCTGCTGGAGGCCGAGCCTGCGCTGTGCGAGG
>JAICRD010000009.1 GCA_025937535.1 Chloroflexota bacterium
CGGCCGCGGGTCGAGATTCGCTCGGACTCCGAGACGCGGCGCGGCGCGATCCGGGTCGCCGCCAACGTGGTGGATGAGCGCGGCGAGCGGCTCCGCGACGCCACCCCGATGCCGGCCAGCTCGGACACGATGGTCTTCGCGCGCCAGAGCGCCGATGCATCGCCCGATTCGGCGCGGCGCGCCTATCTGCTGGTCAGCACGCGCGGCAGCCGGCCGGTGCAGTTCGACCTGGGTGGCGCCCTCATCGGCATCGGCCGCGCCAGCGACAACGACGTGATCGTCGACGACCCCATGGTCAGCCGCCACCACTGCCAGCTCAAGCTCCAGCACGGCGCGTACGGCTTCGCCGATCTCGGCAGCCGCAACGGGTCGACCGTCAACGGGCAGCCCGTGAGCCAGATCGCGCTCGGGCCCGGCGACGTCATCCGGATCGGCGACACCCAGATCGAGTTCCAGGTGCGGACTTGACCGGGGACATCCTGCGCATCCTGCTGCTGCTCCTTCAGCTCGGGTTCGTGGCGCTCCTGTACCTGCTCCTGATGCGCTTCGCCGGTTCGCTGCTGAAGGACCTGCGCAGTGCCGAGCAGGCGCAGATCGCCTCGCGCTCGGGGATCGGCCGCCTCTCCGTGCTCGAGTCACCGGAGGACGAGCCGCCGGCCGGCACCACCATCGCACTCGGCCCGATCAACTCGATCGGGCGCAACGTGAACAACACCATCTACGTCGAGGACGATTTCGTCAGCACGAACCACGCGATGCTGACCTTCCGGGGCCGCAGCTGGTTCATCGAGGACCAGGGGAGCACCAACGGCACGTACGTCAACGGCCATCGCATCGAGCGGCCGGTCGCCCTCAGCTTCGGCGACGAGCTGACCATCGGTCGCGTCAGGATGCGCCTCGACCGATGAGCGCGGTGACCGCGACCTGATGCGCATTGCCTGGCGCGGCGCGGAGCTGCGCCTCCTGCTGCCCATCATCGTGCTGGTGCCGCTGGGCTTCGCCGTCACCCACATCGCCCTCAGCGGCATGTTCGAGCCGGGGCCGATGGAGCTCGCCATCGGCTACGTCGCCATCATCGTCGGTGCGCACTTCCTGCTGGTTGCCTTCGGCCATCGCGGCGACCAGCTGCTCCTGCCGGCGGTTGGGGCGATGGGCGCTGTCGGCATCGTCATGCTGAACCGGCTGCCCCAGGATCTCGCCGGCACGAGCGCGCTCGGCATCGAGCTCGGCATGGCGGCCACCCAGCTGCTGTGGTTCGCGGTTGGCATGGTCGCGATGGTGGCGGTGGCGGTCGGCCTTCGGGACGATGGCATCCTGCGCCACTACAAGTACTCGTGGGCCGCGATCGGCATCCTGCTGCTGGCGGCGACGGTGGTCTTCGGCTACGAGGTCAACGGCGCGCGGCTGTGGATCGACCTCGGGCCGGTCAGCGTGCAGCCGGGGGAGATCCTCAAGATCGTGCTGGTCATCTTCATCGCCGCCTACCTGGCCGAGACGCGCACGCTGCTGACGAGCGCGAGGCTGCGCATCGGGCCTATCTCGGTGCCGCCGTTGCCGTACTTCCTGCCGATGCTGGCGTTGTTCGGCATCGTGATGCTGATCGTCGTCCGCCTCAACGACCTCGGCACCGCGCTCCTCTTCTTCGGCACCTTCCTGATCATGCTGTTCGTGGCGACCGGCCGGCGCAGCTATGTCCTCATCGGCCTCGTGCTCTTCGCGGCCGGCTTCTACGTCGCCTACCAGCTGTTCGGGCACGTTCAGGCTCGGGTTGACGTCTGGCTCGACCCGTTCGCCGATCCACTCGGCGCAGGCTTCCAGCCGGTGCGGGCCCTCTACGCCTTTGGCCGTGGCGGCGTGTTCGGTGAGGGCCTCGGGCAGGGCCTGGTCACGCTCGGCGGCAACCTGACCATCCCGTTCGTCCACACGGACTTCATCTTCACCGCGGTTGCCGAGGAGCTCGGGCTGCTTGGCGCGTTCGCGCTGCTCGGCTTCGCGGCGGTGCTCGTCTTCCGCGGCCTGCGGATCGCCGCGCTGGCACGCGACGACTTCAGCGGCCTGCTGGCCGTCGGCCTGACCGCGAGCCTGGGGCTCCAGACGCTCATCATCATCGGCGGCAACACCAAGCTCATCCCGCTCACCGGCATCACGCTTCCGTTCGTCAGCTACGGCGGGTCGAGCATCCTGGCCAGCTCGATCATGGTCGGCCTGCTGCTGAGCATCAGCCATCGCACGGCCGTCGGCGCCGACGTGGAGCCCGAGGCGTGATCGCCACCAACGTTCGACGCCTGGGCCTGTACCTGATGCTGGCCTTCGCGGTGGTGTCGGCGAGCATCGCCTGGTGGCAGGTGCTCGAGGCGCCACAGCTCGCGACACGAGCCGATAACCCCGAGGTCATCGCCGCCCGCCGTAGCCTCCTGCGCGGCACCATCTTCGACGCCACCGGCCAGGTCCTGGCGACGTCGCAGGTGATCGACGGCCTGAGCACGCGGACGTACGCCGATCCGGCCTTCACCCACGTCATCGGCTATTCGAGCCTGCGCTTCGGCAGCACCGGCATCGAGGCTGCCTTCGAGGACGTGCTGGTCGGACGGACCGATCCGAACCCGATCCGCGACATCGTGAACGACGTGCTCAACCGCCAGCCCGAGCCGCGCGACCTGTCGCTGACCATCGACAGGCGGCTCCAGGACTTCGCCGCCAACGAGCTCGGCGGCGACGCCGGGGCCGTCGTGGCGCTCGACCCGATCAGCGGCCAGATCCTGGCCATGGTCTCGGTGCCGTCGTTCGATGCAACGCCCATCTCGGGCGATCCCGACGTCGCCCAGGAGCCGATGGACGCCCTGCGCGGCAACGAGGCTGAGCCGCTGCTCGCGCGCGCGCGGCAGGGCCGCTACGTGCCGGGCTCGATCATGAAGGTCTTCACGACGGCGGCCGCGCTCGACGCGGGGGTGATCACGCCCGACACGACCTTCGCCGATCAGCCGGAGCAGGAGACGAACGGCTTCGTGGTCGACGGCTTCCCGATCCGCGAGCACGACCTCGGTGGCATCGCGCCGTCGCTGTGGCCGTTGTCAGAGGCGCTCCAGGTGTCGAGCAACATCTACTTCGCCCACGTCGGCCTCGAGCTCGGTGCCGAGCGCTTCCTGGAATACGCGCGGCAGTTCGGCTTCTGCGGGCCGATGCAGATCGGTCCGCTCGACAGGCCACTCTCCGTGGCGCCGTCGTACGTCACGGCGGCCGAGAACGGCGAGTGCAGCGCCTTCAGCGGTGACGTCGAGCTGGCCACCGCGGCGTTCGGCCAGGGCTCGGTGCTCGCCACGCCGGTGCAGATGGCGCTGCTGGCCGCCACCATCGCCGGCGACGGCGTCATGCCGCAGCCGTACGTCGTGCGCGACGTGCGCGCGCACACCGATGACGGCACGCTGAGCCAGACGGTTCTCGACGAGTTCGGCTCGGGCGGGACGCGCGTCATCAGCACCCAGGCCGCGCGCGCCACCCGGACCGCGATGGTCGACGCCGTCAATGGTGAGCTGGGCCGCCTGTATGCGGGGCAGGCCGACGTCACGCTGTACGGCATCGGTGGCCAGCGCTCCGCCGGCAAGACCGGCACCGCGCAGCTGGGCGGCGAGCAGGCGCCGCACTCCTGGTTCATCGGCTTCGCGCCGGCCCAGGAGGGTGCGACGCCGCAGATCGCCGTCGCGGTCCTGGTGGAGAGCGGAGGGTCAGGATCGGGGCGAGCCGCGCCGATCGCGGGGCGGGTCATGGCCGAGTACCTCCGTCTATCCGGCGGCTGAGGTCTGCGACGCGGCACGAAGCGGCCATGTGCTCACATGGTGAGCAGTACGCGAGGTCGACGTGCTCGAACGGTTCGGATTCCCGTGGAGTGAGCACCAGCGGCTCGAGACGACGCTTCCGCGGCCGGGTGAAGCTCATAACGCCCGCGGGGTGAGCATCTGGCAGCCTCGCAGTTCGAAGGGGCTTCCGCCCAAGCTCCGATGAACTGATTGGTAACGCCCTGCGGTATTGTTCTGCAAGGACCGGGCTCCACCGATGGTGCCCACGGCACCGATAGGGGAGACCGCAGACCGTGAAGAACGTCCAGCAGCCGGCCGAGCGAGTCGTCGCCAGCGTCGAGCGCGTCATCGTCGGGAAGCACGTTGAGGTGCGGATCGCCCTCGTCGCGCTCCTGTGCGAGGGGCACATCCTGATCGAGGACGTCCCGGGTGTCGGCAAGACCATGTTGGCCAAGGCGATCAGCCAGTCCATCGGCTGTTCCTTCCGCCGCATCCAGTTCACTCCGGACCTGCTGCCGTCCGACGTGACCGGCCTCTCCATCTTCAACCAGAAGACCCACGAGTTCGAGTTCCGCCCGGGGCCGATCTTCGCCCAGGTCGCGCTGGCCGACGAGATCAACCGCGCCACACCCAAGACCCAGAGCGCACTGCTCGAGTGCATGGAAGAGCGCCAGGCCACCATCGACGGCGTCACCTATCCGATGCCGACGCCGTTCCTCGTCATCGCCACCCAGAACCCGATCGAGTACGAGGGCACCTTCGCGCTGCCCGAGGCTCAGCTCGACCGCTTCATGCTGCGGCTGCGGCTGGGCTACCCGAAGGCGATGGAGGAGATCGTCATCCTCGACGAGCAGAAGCGCCGCCACCCGATCGGCGATGTCGAGCAGGTGCTCGACCTCGACGAGCTGCGCGAGATGCAGGCCGCCATCAAGGAGGTCTACGTCGACCAGGCCGTGGCCGAGTACATCGTTCGGCTGGTGACCGCGACGCGCGAGCACCCCGACGTCTACCTCGGTGCCTCGCCGCGCGGCTCGCTCAACCTGTACCGGGCGTCGCAGGCGTTCGCCGCGCTCGCCGGGCGGGACTACGTGATCCCCGACGACGTGAAACAGCTGGCGGTGGCCGTGCTCGCGCACCGGCTGATCGTGAAGAGCCAGGCGTCGCTGCGCGAGGTCGATCCCGAGCAGATCGTGCGCGAGATCCTTGCCTCGGTCCCGGTCGCCGAGGCCGCTGCCGCGGCGGAAACGGGTCGGGCGCGGATCTCCTGATCGGCTCATGGGCCTCTTCAGCCGTCACCTGCGGCTCCTGTTCCTCGTCACCGCGCTGGTCGTCGCGGCCTTCAGCACGGGCATCGAAGAGCTCTTCTTCCTCGTCTACCTGACGGGCGCCGTCCTCATCGGCTCGTGGCTGTACGCGCGGCGCGGGCTGCGCGGCGTTCGCGCCGACTACCGCGTGCTGAACCCGCGAACGCACGTGGGCGAGGTGCTGCAGGCCATGTACCGGGTCGAGAACCACGACCGGCTCGGCAAGCCCTGGACCGAGTGCTGGAACGAGTCGACGCTGCCCACCAGCCTCCCGGGCCGGGTCGTCGGCATCCCGGCGCGCGGCACGCGGCAGTGGCTCGCGAAGGTGACCCTGACGCGGCGCGGCAGCTACCGGCTCGGCGCCCTGCGCGTGCGGACGGGCGACCCGCTCGGCTTGTTCAGCAGCGAGATGGTCGTCGGACAGCCGACCAGCGTCGTCGTCTTCCCCGAGGTCGTGCCGCTGCCGCACTGGCGCCTGCCGCCGTCGCCGATCGACGGGACGACGCGCGCGAAGCGCTACCTGGACGCGGCCACGCCGCTCGTCGCCGGCGTACGGCCGTACGTCCATGGCGATGCCATCAACCGCATCCACTGGCTCTCGAGCGCCCGGCATGGCGAGCTGCACGTCAAGGAGTTCGACCTGGAGCAGGCCGCCGACCTGTGGATCGCGCTCGACCTCGATCGCAGCGTCCACGCCGGGATCGGCACCGATGCGTCCGTCGAGACGGCCGTCACCATCGCCGCGTCGATCGCGCTTCGCACCCTCGGCGACAACCGGGCCGTGGCGATGACCGCGTCGGCGCGCCGGATCCAGGTTCACCAGCCGGACCGCGGCCCGCGCGTCGAGCAGAAGCTGCTGCACCTGCTCGCGAACGTCCAGGCCGACGGTGCGCATCCCCTGGCCGAGGTCATCAACGCCACACTGCCGCAGCTCCGGCGCGGCATGACCCTGTGCATCATCACCGGCTCCACCGACCGCACCTGGGTTCGCGGGCTCGCCGCCCTGCGCCGGCGGGGCGTCGGCGCGCTGGTGATCCTGATCGACCGCTCGTCGTATATCGGCGTCGAGCCGGACGATGCCGCGCGCGCCGAGCTGGCCGCCGTGCGGCACGCGCTGGCCGAGTACGACATCGAGCATCGGCTCGTCCGTCGCGGCGACGACGTGGCGGAGGCCATCGGCGGAAGGGTGCGCGCCCGTGCCTGATCTGCGCGAGCGGCTGCTCTATCCGCGTGCCGGCTGGCTCAGCCTGGGCCTGCTGGCCGTCATGGCCCTCGCCGTGGCGTGGTCGGTCCAGGGCGCGCAGTGGCTCGAGCAGCTCGAGTTCCTCGCGCCCGTGGCCCTGTGGGCGGTGCTGGCCGGCGCGCTGCTCGGCATGCTCCGCGGAAGCATTGTCTGGACGCTGCCGGTCGGCGCGGCATTCGGGGCTGCCGTCGTGCTGTGGACCGTCGGCGGCGAGTACTTCCCGGCGCTCGACCAGGGCGGCCGGCTGCTCGCCCTGCGCACGGAGCTCATCGACTGGCTGGTGGTCGTGGTGCGCACGGGCTACCCCGCCGAGATGTCGCCGTACGCCGTCGGCATCGGCGCGCTCATGTTCGGCACCGCCTTCGCCGCGGCATACGCGGTGTACCGGCACCATCGGGTCCTCGACGGGATCCTCCTCCTGGGTGCACCGATCGTGGCGAACGTGTCCGCGACGCTGGCGGACGTGTTCGGCCACCTCCTGCTATTCGTCATCGCGGCGCTGCTGCTGTGGCTGCGAGCGGCGCTCATCGATCGGCAGGATGGATGGCAGCGCCGGCGCGTGAACGAGAACCTGGAGGTGCCCGCCGCGATCATGCGCTCGGGCATCATCTTCGCCGCGGGCAGCGTCGCGCTGGCGTGGGTGCTGACCACCGTCGCCGTCGCCGCGCCCTTGACCGGGGCGTGGCGGAGCTTCGACGTCGTGTGGTCGGGCGTGCGCGACCAGTTCGAGGGTGCGCTCGGCAGCCTCACCAACCCCCAGTCGAGGATCAGCGGAAACAGCTTCGGACCGTCCTTCAACGTCCAGGGCGAGTGGGTCAGCCGCGACGACGAGGTCCTCGTCCTTGCGGCGCCGCGTCCCCTGTACCTGCGCACGGCGACGTACGACCAGTACAACGGGCGGGGATTCGAGCTCAGCAAGCCGTGGGAGCGGCGCGACGTGCCTGCCGGCGATCCGCTCTTCGCAACTGCCACGAGCGAACGCCCGGTCGTGGCGGCGGCGGTCGAGGTGCGTCGCATCCAGATCGAGATGCGTCAGACCATCGGCCGCAATCTCTTCACCGCGGGCTCGCCGCTGTACGTGTACGCGCCGACCGTGGTGGTCGAGCCGGATGGCGACCCGCTGCTCGGCGCCATCGAGCATGCCAATCCGCTCGGCCCGGGAGAGGCGTACGAGCTCGAGGTCGCGCTCTCGACGGCGACCGAGGCGGAGCTCGGTGCGGCCGGTGAGGAGTACCCGCAGGAAGTGCGGGACCTGTACCTCGACACGACCGGCGTGACCGATCGCGTCGCGCAGCTGGCGCGCGAGATCACCGCCAACGCCACGAACGACTACGAGCAGGCCAAGGCGCTCGCCGACTTCCTCCGGCGCGACACCCGCTTCGAATACAACACCTCGCCCGGGCAGTACCCGGCGGACTCGGACCTGGTCGACTTCTTCCTGTTCGATGCCGAGCGGGGTCGTTCGGGCTACTGCCAGCACTACGCAAGCGCGATGGTGATGATGGCGCGCTCGCTCGGCCTGCCGGCGCGCGTCGCGGCGGGCTTCGCGCCCGGCGAGCGCATCGGTGAGGACCAGTACATGGTCCGCGAGGCGAATGCCCACGCCTGGGCCGAGATCTATTTCCCGGGCTACGGCTGGCAGATCTTCGAGGCGACGAAGTCGATCGACCCGCGCTTCGTCCGCCTGAGCGGCGATCCGACCACGGCCGTGCCACCACCGCTGCAGGGCATCGACCCGCTGCTTGACGGTGAGATCCGCCGCCAGCTCGGCGCCGACGTGAACATCACCGTCCTGCCCTCGCCGGATCTCGTCCAGGGCGCCGTCGACCCGGATCGGCCCGAGCTCGGGGCAGTGGACGGCGACGACAGCTCGCGGTCGGGGAACGCCCTGGTCATCGCGGTGCTCGCGCTGTGCGCCATCGGCGTCGTCTGGTTCCGCCTGCGCGCATCGCAGCGACGCTGGCGCCTCCTGCCGGCGGGCGACCGGGCGTGGCGACAGCTGACGGCGGCCGCTGACCGCGCGGGCGTGGGACCGCGACCGTCGGAGACGATCTACGAATACGCCGGATGGCTGGAGGAGCAGCTGCCGAGCCACGGCGAGCCGATCCGGGTCGTCGCCGACGGCAAGGTCTGGCAGGCGTATTCCGGCCAGCGCCCGACGAGCACCGCGGCACAGCGCCTGGAGGCAGCGCTGGCCAGCCTGCGCCTGCCGCTCATCGGCCTCGCCATTCGCCGAACCCTGCGCCGTATCGGCCGGCGCAACGTGACGCCCTAGAGGGCCAGCGGCCGCCCCTCCGCCTCGTCCACGTGCGTCGGCTGGAAGCCGAGCAGGTGGAGCGTGTCGTTCCATCGCTCCAGGCGCCATCGGCCAGCCGCGAGCCGGCTCGCCACGGAGATCGACGCGTTGTCGACGTCGAAGCTCCACATCCAGCGTCCCGGCAGCTCGAACAGCTGGTTGGAGACGACGCGCAGGGTGCCGCCGTGGCTGACGAGCGCGGTCGGCCACGGGCCGTCGCTTGCCTCCACCGCGTCGAGGACTCCACGCACCCGACTCACGACCTCGTCGATTGCCTCGCCGCCGGGCGGCCGTGCGTCAGAAGCCTGGCTGCGCCAGGCGCGATAGCGGACGCCATCGGTGATCTCCAGCTCGTCGTGCGTGTGACCCTCCCACTCGCCCGCGCCGATCTCCATGAGTCGTGGCTCTGGCTCTACCTGCACGCCCGTGGCGTCAGCGAGAGCCGCTGCCGTCTGCGCCGCACGAGCGAGCGTCGAGCTGATGATGCGCGCCGGCCGCAGCTCGCCATCGCGCGCGATGCGATCGGCCAGGAGCTGCGCCTCGCGTCGTCCATCGTCCGAGAGCGGCGGATCGAGGCGGCCCTGCCAGCGACCCTCCCGGTTCCAGGCCGTGACGCCGTGGCGGATGAGCAGGAGGCGCGGCTCGCTCACCGAGCCGGAGCGGTGGCGCCCTCGAAGACGTCGCGCGCGGCGCGGGCGGCGGCCTCGACATGGGCGCTCCTACCCTGCTCGCCGAGCGTGACGCCCATGCGCTCGAGCGCGTCGATCATCTCGTCGATGCCGACCTCGCCCATGTGGCCGAAGCGCAGGATGCGGCCGGCCCACTTGCCCTGGCCGCCGGCGATCACCAGCTCGCGAGCTCGCATGGCGGCGTTGAACGGCGCCCATTCGAGGCCATCGGGCACCCAGGCGGCCGTGACCGTCGCCGAGCGGTCCTCCGGCGCGGCGACCAGGCGCAGGCCGAGCGCCTCCATGCCGGCCCCCACGGCCGCCGCGATGGCGGCGTGCCTGTGCCAGGTGCGCTCCCGGCCTTCCGCCAGCAGCCGTTGCACGCCGACGCACAGCCCGTACAGCACCGTGATGGCCGGCGTCCACGGCGTCTGGCCCTTGGACGCCCACTGCCGTGCCTCCGCGAAGTCCCAGTAGAAGCGCGGCATCCGCGCGGTCGCACCCGCCGCGACGGCGCGCTCGCCGAGGGCGGCGATCGCGATTCCCGGCGAGGCCATCCAGGCCTTCTGGCTGGCGCTGACCACCAGGTCCACGCCCCAGGCGTCCATCTCGAACGGCATGGCGCCGAGGCCGCTGATCCCGTCGACCAGCAGGAGTGGCTCGCCCGGAGCGTCGCGCACGACGGCAGCGAGCTGACGGAGCCGATTCGCCACGCCGGTCGAGGTCTCGTTGTGGGTTACCAGGACCGCGCGGTACGGCTCGCCGGCCGCGAGGCGCTCGCGCAGCGCGTCCGGGTCGGCGGCGGTGCCCCACTCGAAGTCCAGCCGGTCAACCGCCGCGCCGAAGGCGCCGGCGATCTTTGCGAACCGGTCGCCGAAGGAGCCGATGCTGACCGCCAGCACGCGGTCGCCCGGCGAGAGCGTGTTGACGATCGCCGCTTCCAGTGCGCCCGAGCCGGAGCCGGTGAGGAGGAGCACCTCGCCATCGGTCGCGATCAGCTGGCGGAGGCCGGCGGTGATCTCGGCCAGCATCTCGCCGAACTCGGCGCCGCGATGGTCGACCATCTGCTGCGCCTGGGCGTCCCGGACGGCCTCGGGAAGGGGAGTGGGGCCAGGCGTTCGCAGGTTCTGTTGCATGCGCCGCATCATAGTGGCCGCGGAGCCGTTCAGGCCTCTGGCATCTCCAGCAGCTCGTGCGGCCTGCCTCACGTGCGGCGCATCATAATCGGCCCATGCCCCGCCGCCCGAAGACTCCGGACGTCACCGAGCCGCTCTTCAGCGAGGGCTCCGCAGCCGATGCGCCGCTCGCGGCGCGCATGCGTCCGCGCACGCTCGAGAAGTTCATGGGCCAGCCGCACCTGGTCGGTGATGAGGGCGCGCTGACGCGCGTCGTGAAGCCGGGCCATCTGCCGTCGATGGTGCTCTGGGGGCCGCCCGGCAGTGGCAAGACGACACTCGCCCGCCTGCTGGCCGATCGCGCGGGCGGAACCTGGCGCCAGCTCTCGGCCGTGACCTCGGGCGTCGCCGATGTGCGCTCACTCGTGGCTGAGGCGAAGGCATTGCGATCGGCGGGCGGCCGAACGGTCGCGTTCATCGACGAGCTGCATCGGTTCAACAAGAGCCAGCAGGACGCGCTGCTGCCGCACGTCGAGGACGGCACCATCGCGCTCATCGGCGCGACCACCGAGAACCCGTACTACGAGATCAACTCGCCGCTGCTGTCACGCATGCGCGTCTACCGGTTGGAGCCGCTGGATACCGATGCGCTCGGCGCGATCGTCGACCGCGCCCTTGCGGATCCAGACCGCGGCCTCAAGGGCAGCGCCAACCTGACCGACGCGGGACGCGGCGCCCTGCTCGACCTCGCCGGCGGCGATGCCCGGCAGGCGCTGAACGTCCTCGAGTCGGCGGCGGTCACCGCGGCGGGGTCACCGATCGGCGCCGAGGAGGTCGCCGAGGCGGCCCAGCAGCGGCTCCTGGCCTACGACCGCGTCGGCGACCAGCACTACGAGGCCGCATCGGCCTTCATCAAGAGCATGCGCGGGAACGATCCGGACGCGGCGCTGTACTGGCTGGCCAGCATGATCGCGGCGGGGGAGGACCCGACTTTCGTGGCACGCCGCATCGTGATCGCCGCGTCGGAGGACGTCGGCAATGCCGATCCGCGGGCGCTCCAGGTCGCGGTGGCCGCCATGCAGGCGACCGAGATGATCGGCTTGCCCGAGGCCCAGTACGCCCTGGCCCAGGCAGCTGCCTACGTCGCCAGCGCCCCGAAGTCGAACCGAGCGGGAGCTGCCTACTTCGCCGCGCTGGCGGAGGTCGAGGAAAACGGTCGCCAGCCGGTGCCGCTCCACCTGCGGCCCTCGGCGCATCGGCGGCTGGCGCGCGAGCATGGCTACGGCAAGGGCTATCTATATCCCCACGACTACGACGACGCCGATGTCGACCAGCAGTACCTGCCCGACTCCCTGGCGGGTCGAATCTTCTACGAGCCCTCCGAGGAAGGGCTCGAGCTGAAGATCGGTGAACGCCTTCAGCGGCTGCGACGGCTTCGGCTCGAACGACGGCGGGCAAAGGACCAGCCCTGAGGCCATG
Organism: Chloroflexota bacterium; assembly: GCA_025937535.1. GTDB lineage: Bacteria > Chloroflexota > Limnocylindria > QHBO01 > QHBO01 > JACDBZ01. The sequence continues at coordinate 11,900 of JAICRD010000009.1, forward strand.
ACGCCGCCACGGCCTGGCGCGAGTGCAAGCCGGCTGTTCACGCCGGCGTTCATCGGCCTGGGCCTGGTGGAGCTGGCCTACTTCACGGCGCAGGGGATCACGATCCCGCTCACGCCGCTGTTTGCGGCCGGTCCGCTCGGTGCCGACGAGGTCGGCGTGGGCATCACGGTCGGTTCGTTCAGCGTGACCGCGCTCATCCTTCGCCCGTTCGCCGGGCAGATGGCCGATCGGCGCGGCCGGCGCCCGCTGCTGATCGGGGGAGCTCTCCTCGCGGCGGCAGCCATCGCGGCGCAGGCCGTTGTCACGGACCTCGGCGTGCTCATCGGACTGCGGCTGCTGATGGGCGTCGCGGAGGCGTTCTTCTTCGTCGCCGGCTTCGCCATGGTCGCCGACCTCGCGCCACCCGGCCGCGCGGGCGAAGCGCTCAGCTTCAACTCGCTCGCCCTCTACCTCGGCATCGCCTTCGGGCCAATCGTCGGAGAGGCCATGCTCGACATTGGCGGCTTCGAGCTGGGGTGGGCAGTTGCCGCCGGGCTGACCCTTGCCGCGGGCATCGGCGCGATCGCCTTCGATGAGACCGCCGCGGGCCAGCCAGAGCCGGCACCGATGACGATCATCCATCGCGGAGCGCTCCTGCCGTCCGTCGGCCTCTTCACCGGCGTCGCGGGGATGGCGGGCTTCCTCTGGTTCCTGGCGCTGTACGTGCGCGACCTGGGCATGGCCGGCGCGGGCCCGGTGCTGCTCCTGTTCGGCCTGGTCGTGGTCGGTACGAGAATCGTCTTCGCGAGGATTCCGGACCGAGTGCCGCCGTTCCGGCTCGCCGCCGCGGCGCTCGCGATGATCGCCGTTGGCCTTGCTACGGTCGCGATCACGCAGACGGTTCCAGGGCTGTTCGCGGGCGCTGCCCTGACCGCGCTCGGTGTGGCATTCACGACGCCCGCGTTCTTCGCCGCCATCGTTGCCCGCGTCGTCCCGTCCGAGCGCGGCGTCGCGCTGGGAACGACGAGCCTCTTCATCGATCTCGCCTTCGGCGGTGGGCCGATGCTGTTCGGATTCGTTGCCGCCGGGCTTGGGATCCCGGCCGCGTTCATGGCAGGTGCCATCGTGGCGACGGTTGGTGCCGGCGGAACGGCATATGCCGCAACGCGTCGGCACGTTGCGGTGAATGGTGACCGATAGGGTGACGGAACGCCGCGCAGTAGCCGCTTCCGGTGGACTTTCGCCGGTAGATCGACCGCGCCCGGCGCGGTGGAGCCGCGATGGGGCTAGCGGAGCAGGCCGCTCGCGTTGAAGACTGCCCAGGCCAGGATCAGCAGGCCGATCATGACCACGGTCAGCACGCCGATGTTCCGGAGATCGCGCTCCACGTAGTGATACTCGGCCCGCTCGCGGTCGGTCAACAGCGAGCCCGTCAGGGTCGCCGAGGCCGGGCGGCGCGGTGGCGTGAGCGACGTGGCGGCGCGGGCATCCGGCGTGCCGATCGGGGGAACGGCGACCGGCGAGGTCGGTCCGGCGGGCACGGCAGGGCGCTTCACCTGGCGCTGGCGGGCCTTGCGGCTGGCTGCCTTTCCTGCTCGTCGGGCCATTGGTACCTCGCGTGATCGTGCGTGCTGAGCGGCATGCCGCGGTCGGGTGGGCGACCGCGGGGCCGCTATGATACCGCCGATTTGATGGCCGATCTGAACCGCCTGCTCTCAGACAACCTCGCCCTGGCCTTCGGCATCATGGCGGTCGTGGTGCTCTTTCTGCTCATCGGCTTCCTCCTCCAATCCGTCCGCCTCGGCCGGGCGGTGCGCGGCTACCGCGAGCTCGTGCGCGATGGGTCGGGCGGGTCACTCCACGATCGGCTCGCGGGCAGTGCCGAGCTGGCGATGCGTGCCTCGGAGCGGATGGGCGAGATGGAGGCGATGCATTCGGTCATCGACGAGCGCACGCAGCGCAGCATCCAGCACATCGGGCTGGTCAGGTTCAACCCGTTCGAGGACACCGGCTCCGACCAGAGCTTCGCCATCGCGCTGCTCGACGACCGTGGCGACGGCCTCGTCATCAGCTCGCTTCACGGCCGCTCGAACACACGCGTCTTCGCCAAGCCGGTCGCCAACGGCGGCTCGGCCCACCACCTCTCCGACGAGGAATCCGAAGCCATCCGCATCGCGACCGAGGGGACGCGACCGGGGTGAGCATCGGGGGAATCGATCCCGAGCAGCGCAGGATGGCGCAGCGCCTGGTCCTCGCGGCCCTGCGCCGGTTCCACAAGGAGCAGCCGATGTCGGCAGACCTGCGGATCGACGCGCTGGTGACGCGCGTTCGGTCGGCCGCCGATCGCCGGCCACCGCCGCGGCACCGTGGTGCGCGGCCGCTGACCCTGGACGACGCCGACCTGCGACGCGTGATCGACGACCTGGTGACCGACGGCCGCCTCGCGCGCACTGGGCGCCGCATTCGACTCCCCGACGCGAAGCCCGGACTCGACCCTGAGATGGACGAGCGTGTCGGCAAGCTCCTCGACGGCCTGCGTGCTGCCGGGGCCGCCCCGCCCCGGGTCGACGGCATCGCCGCACGGCTCGGCATCCCGCCCACGGTCATCGACCAGCTGCGCGCCGGCGGCGTGCTGCGCCAGATCGCGCCGGGCATCGACTATCCGGCCGACGTGTGGTCCGCGCTGCGCGCGCGCGTCGAGGACCAGCCCGGGCAGCCGAGCATCGGTCGCCTGCGGGATGACCTTCATACCAGCAGGCGGCACGCCGAAGCGATCCTGGCGGCGTTGGGCGACCGGCCGCCAGTCCCGCGTCGTGGCCCGACCGCGCGCCGACGGCGGGCCGCGCGGTGAGACGCATCCTGGCGCGCCTGTCGCGCGCGCAGCGCATTGTCATCGGCGGTGCCCTGGTTGTGCTCATCGGCATCGCCGTCTGGCTGCCGACCTTCGGCCCGCTGGCGACCGCGGCTGCCACGCCGAGGCCGACGCCGACCGCCGAGCCGACGGCGAGCCCGACCGAACGGCCGACGCCATCACCCACCGCCTCGCCAACGCCGCGGCCGACCCCATCGCCGACGCCGGAGGTGAACGTCGACGAGGAGAACGTGACCGTCCTGCTGGTCGGGCGCGACTTCCTGGCGGCTCGCTCGGCACTCGGTGAGAGCGGCATGAACACCGACATGCTCATCGTCGCGAACATCCGCGCCGACGGCAGTCGCATCGACCTCATGAGCCTGCCGCGCGACTCGACCGATGTGCCACTCGGCGATGGATCGACCTGGTCGGGCAAGATCAACAGCCTGCGCGCGGCCCGTGGCCTACCGGCGCTCGAGGCAGCCATGGAGGCCACCTACGACCTGCCGATCGACTACTACGCGGAGATGACCCTCGACGACCTGTCGCGAATCGTCAACGCGGTCGGAGGGGTGACCGTCAGCCTGCCTCGCGCGCTGAACGACCCGCACCTTGCCACGTCCTGGGCGGCGGGGCCGAACACGCTCGACGGTCGACGGGCGGTGCTCTTTGCGCGCAGCCGATACGCCGATAGCGACTACGCGCGCGGCGATCGTAATCAGGCGCTGCTGCTCGCGCTACGGGATCGGATTCTGGCAGGCGGCTACGACCCCGTCGCGCTCATCACCAGCCTGCCGGGCCTGTCGACGAATATCCCCGGCGAGGATATCCCCGATCTCCTCCAGCTGGCGCTGGACAGCGCCGATGCGGAGGTCGTGCGCGTCGTCTTCGGTCCGCCCGACTACACCAGCTTCGTCGGGCTGGCCGGACGTCGCGGCTGGATCTCTATCCCGGACTTCGACGCCATCCGGGCCTACGTGGCCCGCGCGCTTTCCGAGTGATACCGGCGGTGCGCCGTGCCCGGGTTTCGCGACCCGGATAACGCGTGCCCTCGGCGCAGCTTTCGAGGTTCTGCCGCTCCGACGGGAAATTTGTGCGCGCCGGCGCACGTTACCCAGTCAATCGGCCGTTCGGAGCCCCGTTCTGAGCGTGGATCGGGCCACGGATAGCCAAATCGGCCGGGTAATGTGCCGCTGTTGGCCGATTTTCAAGTCGCGGCGCAAAGGGCATCGTCGCGTTGAAGGGGGCGTCTGCCCGAACGCGACAGGCGAGCTGTCCAGTAAGCGGTTGATAACGGCGGGGTGAATCGGTCCTCCGTTACCATCGACGAAATGCCACCGGTCGTGCCGTCGCCAGACCAGCTCCCCATCTTCGAGGAGCTCTCGCCGGCACCGCCGCCCCGCCGGCCGCACCTCCGGATCCAGCCGCCGCTGCTCGCCGACCTCACGGCGCGCCAACGCAAGGCGGTCACGCACGGCGACGGTCCGCTGCTCATCGTGGCCGGCGCGGGCACGGGCAAGACGACGGTCATCACCCGCCGGATCGCGTGGCTCATCGCCGAGAAGCGCGCCAAGCCATCCGAGATCCTGGCGCTGACCTTCACCGATCGCGCGGCGTTCGAGATGATCGAGCGCGTCGACCGCCTGGTGCCGTACGGCCACAACGACGCCCAGATCAGCACCTTCCACGCCTTCGGCGACCGCCTGCTTCGCGAGCACGCCTTCGAGGCGGGCCTTTCCGATCGCTCGAGCGTGCTGTCGCGCGCCGAGCAGATCATCCTGCTGCGCGAGCACCTGTTCGACCTGCCGCTGGACCGATACCGGCCGCTCGGCAACCCGACTCGCTTCCTGTCCGGCCTGGTGTCCCTGATCAGCCGGCTGCGTGACGAGGACGTCACGCCCGATGTGTACCTCGCTGCTGCCGCACGGCTGGCGGAGCGGGCTGCTGCCGACCCGGAGAACGAAGCGCTGGCCGAGGAGGCCGCCAACCAGGCCGAGCTGGCGGCGACGTACGCGGCCTACGAACGCCTCATGCGCGAGACGGATCGGCTCGACTTCGGTGACCAGGTCAGCCTTGCACTCCGCCTCCTGCGGGAGCATCCGGCGGTGCTCGACGCGGAGCGTCACCGGTATCGGTACATCCTGGTCGACGAGTTCCAGGACACGAACCACGCCCAGTGGGAGATGGTCAAGCTGCTGGCGGCCGAGCATGGCAACGTCACCGTCGTCGGCGACGACGACCAGAGCATCTATCGCTTCCGCGGGGCGGCGCTCGGCAACATCCTCGGCTTCCGCGACGCCTATCCGAGGGCGACGAGCGTCGTGCTGGTCGACAACTACCGCAGCCGGCAGCCGATCCTCGACGCGGCGCATCGGCTCATCCGGCACAACGACCCCGAGCGCCTGGAGGCGCGCGAGGGGCTCGACAAGCGACTCCGGGCGCGGACGAAGTTCGCCAGGCCCGACCCCGAGGCGGGACCCATCGAGCTGACCGGCTACACGACCGGCTCGGATGAGGCCGATGCCATCGCCGACCGCATTGCCGCCTCGCTGCGCGCGGGCCGGCGCGCCGGCGATCACGCCATCCTGGTGCGCGGCAACCGCGACGCCGACCAGTACATCCGCGCCCTCAACATGGCCCGCATCCCGTGGCGGTTCAGCGGCACCGCCGGCCTCTACCGCCAGCCGGAGGTTCGCGTCCTCATCAGCTTCCTGCGCGCGGTCAACGACCCCGATGACTCGATCAGCCTCTACGACCTCGCGACCTCGGAGATCTTCGGGCTCTCGCCGTCGGACGTGACGCTGGCGCTCAACCGCGCGCGCCGTCGGCGCAGCAGCCTGGGGGTGGCACTGCGCGATGCCGTCGAGAACCCCGAGGAGTCGCCGTTCTCGCTGCGCGCCATCGATGTCGTCCAGCGGCTGCTCGCGAGCCTCGACGCCCACCGCGCGTTGAGCACCGAGCGCAGCTGCGGCGAGCTGCTGTACCACTTCATCTCGAGCTCCGGGTGGCTGGCGCGCCTGGACCACGAGGCACGCGAGACCGGGGAGGAGCGCCTGGCGAACGTCGGTCGCTTCTTCGAGATCGTTCGCCGCCAGGGCGGGCTGCTGCGCGACGACCGGCTCCCGTTCCTGGTCGCGCAGCTCGATACCCTGATCGAGACCGGCGACGACCCGTCAACCGCCGATGCCGAGCCCGACGAAGGCGACGCGGTCCACGTGCTGACGTACCACAAGGCCAAGGGCCTCGAGTTCAACGTCGTCTTCCTGGTCGGCCTCGTCTCGGACCGCTTCCCCGGCTGGGAGCGGCGCGATGGGCTCGAGATGCCCGATGAGCTCCTGCGCGACGCGCCGGCCGCCGACACGGATCACCACACCGCCGAGGAACGCCGGCTGTTCTACGTCGGCATGACGCGCGCTCGCGAGGAGCTGGTGCTGACCTGGGCGCGCGATTACGGTGGCCGGCGATCGCGCTCGGTGAGCCAGTTCGTCATCGAAGCGCTCGACCTGCCGCCCGCCACACCGCCCGAGACCGTCCGCCCGGCGGTGATGGAGCAGCTCGCCCGTCACGCGGGGTCGCCGGTCGAGCCGGCCGCCCCCACCCCGCGCCGGACACTCGGCGATCGGCCGCTGGTCCTCAGCTACGGGCAGATCCACGACTACCTCGACTGCCCGGCGAGATACCGATACGGGCACGTGGTTCGCATCCCGACGCCCGTCAGCCACCAGATGGTCTACGGTCGCGCACTGCATGCGGCCGCCCAGGCGTTTCATCGGCGCCAGCTCGCCGGCCGGCCGATGGCGATCGAGGACCTCCACGCGGCACTCGATGCGAACTGGGAGTCGGTTGGCTTCCTGACGCGGGAGCACGAGGAGGCGCGCCGCGCCGCAGCGCACGATGCGATCACCCTGTTCTGGGAGGACCAGCAGCGCGACCCGGCGCGGCCGATCGCCGTGGAGCAGGACTTCACCGTCACCTTCGGCCCGGACCGGCTGCGTGGTCGGTACGATCGCGTCGATCGCGACGAGGCCGGGCGGGTCGTGATCACCGACTACAAGTCGAGCGACGTTCGCGATCTCGCCACGGCCAATCGCCAGGCGCGCGAGTCGCTCCAGCTGTCGATCTATGCGCTGGCCCACGAGGCCCAGCACGGCAGCCTCCCCGACGAGCTCGCCCTGCACTTCCTCGAATCGGGCGTCGTGGGTCGCGTCGCACCGACCGAGAAGCGGCTCGAGAGGGCCCAGGAGAAGCTGACGGAGGCGGCCGAGGGCATTCGCGCGGGCCGCTTCGAGGCGAACCCATCGGCCATGCGCTGCGGCTACTGCCCGTTCCGGGAGATCTGCCCCGACGCCGTTCGATGAGCGGGCGCAACCGCACGATCGTCGCCGCGCTGCTGCTGCTGGCGATCCTGGCGGTCGTCGTCCTGGTTGCCTTCGCGGGCAACAGCTGCCCGGTGGAGACGGTCCTCCAGCCATGTCCGGGGGCGACGCGCAATCTCGTGCTGGGGGTGGGGCTGGCCGCGACCGCGGTCGGGCTGCTGGTGACGCCGTTCGCGTTCCTCGGCGAGGTCCTGGCCAGGCGGCGCATCGTCTATCGTGGCGCCTGGAACAGGGCCACCCGGCGCGGCGTGCTGGCAGCTCTCATCGTCGCCGCGTTCGCCGGGCTTCGGCTGGGTGGCGCGCTCAGCGTGCCGGTGGCGCTGTTCGTGCTCCTGCTGGCCGGCGTGCTGGAATGGTTCTTCGTCCGCAACGACGCGTAGTGGAGGCGTTCATGACCGACACGGCCCCTGCTCTCGAGGACGCCGTCGCCGGCGTCCTCCCGGACGCACTCGACCTGTCACATCGTGTCCACGCCAATCCCGAGCTCGCGTTCGAGGAGCGCGACGCATCGCGCTGGACGGCGGAGCTGCTCGAGCGCGACGGATTCGAGGTGACCGCGCCGGCCGGGGGCCTCGAGACGGCACTCGTCGCGCGCTGGACGGGGAACCGGCCGGGCCCGGTGGTCGCGTTCGCGGGCGAGTACGACGCCCTTCCCGAGGTCGGCCATGGCTGCGGCCACAACCTCATGTGCTCGTCGAGCGCCGGCGCGGCAATGGCCGCCGCGCGCACGCTCGGTCGCGACTTCGGCGGCGAAATCCGCTTCATCGGCACGCCGGCCGAGGAGGCGGGTGGCGGCAAGGTCTATCTCATCAACGCCGGCCTGTTCGAGGACGTGGACGCCTGCCTGCAGATCCACCCGTCCGACTCGAACAGCGCCGAGATCCACTGCCTCGCGATCATCGAGGTCGTGGTGACGTTCCACGGCACCCTGGCCCACGCCAGCGCCGACCCGTGGCTCGGCAAGAACGCGCTCGACGCGATCGTCCTGCTGTACACGATGGTTGCCCAGTGGCGCCAGCACCTGAAGCCGGGTGAGCGCGTGCACGGCATCATCACCCATGGCGGTGCGGCGCCGAACATCGTGCCCGACCTGACCGCGGGTCGCTGGTATCTGCGCACGCCGGTGGACGCGGATCTCGACGCCATGATGGAGCGCTTCCGCGCCATGGCCGAGGCGGCCGCGTCGGCGACCGGGTGCACCGTCGAGGTCGAGTTCGACGAGATGACCCGCTATCGGACCATGCTGAACAGCCCCACCCTGCTCGAGCTCTGGCGCCGGCACCTCGCCGATACGGGCATCGCCGATGACCCGGTCGACCCGAACGCCGGCAGCACCGACATGGGCAACGTCAGCCACGAGGTCCCCACGATCCACCCCTACATGCAGATCGCGCCGCGTGGCACGCCGGGGCATTCGCGCACGCTCGCGGCCCATGCCGGCGGCGAGGACGGAGACCGCATGCTCCCGAATGCCATCCGCGTGCTGGCCGCCACCGCCCTCGACCTGATCCGCGATCCGGAACTGGTGGACCGTGCGTGGGATGAGCTGCGCGCTGCCGGCAGTGGACGTCAGCGGGGAACGTCCGGCTGAGCGACATCCTGGCCGGCCAGCCCGTCGATGACGCGGCCCTGGCCGAGATCTACGACCTCGAGCACGACGAGATCAGCGAGGACCTCGCCTTCTATCGCGAGTGGGCTCGCCGCGAGGGCGGGGCCACCATCGACCTTGGCTGTGGTTCCGGGCGCCTGTTCGGCGTGCTGCTGGAGGGCGGGGCCGCGCGCCTCGTCGGCATCGACGGCTCACCGGCCCTGCTCGAGCGGGCGCGAGCGCGGATCGAAGCCGACGAGCGTCTGCGTGCCGCGCGCGACGCCGGTCGCATCGAGCTCGACGTGGGTGACGTGCGCAGCGTCCGCCGCGCGGAGCGGTTCAGGCTCGCCATCCTGGCCGGCGTGCTCGCGCATCTCGACGGTCCGGAGGACGCGCTCCGCACGCTCGACTCGGCGCGCCGCCTGCTCGAGCGTGACGGCGTGCTGATCGTCGACATGCTTGGCCCCGGTGCGCTGCCGCCGCATGATCTACCGCTCTCGGTCGACTGGGAGCGGTCGCTCGGCGATCGCCGCGTGGTACGGCGCAGCCAGCTGACGCGTCACGAGGCGCCCGAGGGCATGCGGGTCGACTACCGCACGCTCACGGACCGCGTCGAAGCCGATGGTACGATAACGCGGCTTCCGGCCAGCTTCCGGCTCTGGTATCCATCACCGGGCGGGCTCATCGGCCTCGCCGAAGAGGCGGAGCTGGTGGTCGAGGCGGCATTCGGGTCGCACGACCTGGATCCGCTCGAGGATGAGAGCGAGCGCTGCATCATCGTGCTGCGGCGCCCGACATCGACATCGGCTTCCGGCATGGGGTGAGGGGATGGCAGGCGAACAGATCCGGCTCCTGGTGGTGGAGGACGTTCCGCAGGTCGCGTCGCACGTCCGATCGCTGCTGCAGGCGCAGTCGCAGATCAAGATGCTCGACGTCGTCACCGCTGGCGACCGGGCCGTGGCCAGCGTCTCGGAGATGCGCCCCGACGTCGTGCTGGTGGACGCGCTTCTCCAGGGGCGGGTGAGCGGCCAGCAGGTCGCGCAGCAGATCCGCGAGGCGGAGCCGCACGTCGGCATCATCATGCTCACCGTTCCGCAGAACCCCGTGTCCGAGAACGCTCAGCGGGGCATCGACGCCGTGCTGAAGATGCCGTTCACCGGCTTCGACCTCACCACCATGGTCCGCAAGGTGGGGGAGGAGCGCGCAGTGGAGTCAGCGCGCTCCGGCTCGCTGGTGGTGACGCTGTTCAGCCCGAAAGGCGGCGTCGGCCGGACGACGCTCGCCTACAACCTGGCGGTCGGCCTCGGGAAGGACCACCGCGTCTGCCTCATCGACGGCTCGCTCCAGTTCAGCGACCTGCGCGGCCTGCTCCGCGTGCCGGCGGTGGCGCCGAGCATCGTCAACCTGCCCACCGACCGCATTCGCGACTCCGACCTGGCCGAGGTGACCTGGAAGGACCCCTCGGGGATCGACATTCTCCTGGCGCCGCCGCGCGTCGAGATGGCCGAGATGGTCACCACCCGCGACGTCGAGAAGGTGCTGTCGCTGCTGCGGCAGATGTACGAGTTCGTGATCATCGACACCCGGGCCGCACTGTCCGAGGACGTGCTCGTCTTCCTCGACGCGGCCGACGTCATCCTCCAGGTCCTGACCTACGACTCGATGGCCATTCGCAGCCTCGCCATGTCGGCCGAGACGTTTGCCGCAATCGGCTATCCGCCATCGAAGCTGACGACGGTGCTCAATCGGTCCGACGCGTCAGGCGGCTTCGACAAGGGTGACGTCGAACAGGCGCTGGGTAGCCGCATCGACTTCGAGGTCGTCTCCGACGGGCACCTGGTGCTGGCCTCCAACAACGAGGGCATCGCCTTCGTCACCTCGAGCCCGGATGCGCCGATCGCGAAGAACGTGATGCGCATCGCCGACTCACTGGCGTCCCACCTGCGCGAGCGGTCGCCGGCGCTCGTCCAGCGCTGAGCGGCCGCATGCCGCAGCACTTCGACGACCGGCCGATCGGCGTCTTCGACTCCGGGGTCGGTGGCCTGACCGTTCTCGCCGAGCTGCGGCGCCGGCTGCCGGCCGAGCCGACGCTGTACCTGGGTGACAACGCTCGCGCGCCGTACGGTCCGCGGCCTGCCGACGAGGTTCTCCGCTTCACGCTCGAGGCGGCCGACTTGCTCCTGGCGCAGGACGTCAAGCTGCTGGTGATCGCCTGCAACACCGCCACAGCCCGCGCGCTGGACGAGGTGCGGCGCCGTTCGTCGGTGCCCGTGATCGGCGTCATTCGGCCTGGTGCCCTGGCGGCCGCCGCGGCGACGCGCACGCGCAACGTCGGCGTCATCGCGACCGCCGGGACCGTCGAGTCCGGCGCGTATCACGAAGCGATCGTGGAAGCCGATGCGGCGACGCAGGTCGCACAGCTGGCATGTCCGGAGCTGGTCCCGATGGTCGAGGCCGGCATCCTGGACGGACGACGAGCGGAGTCCGTGCTGCGAGCGTATCTCGAGCCGATGCTGGCTGCCGACCCGGACATCGACACCCTCCTTCTCGGCTGCACCCACTATCCACTGCTGCGAGCGCCCATCGAGCGCATCGTGGGTGACGGCGTGGCCGTGGTCGACTCGGCGTTCACGACCGCACTGGCGGTGGAGGACCTCCTGGACGCGCTCGGCGCACGAGCGTCGGGGGTCGAAGCGGACGCGATGCATCGCGTCGCGACGACCGGCGACGTGGCCGCCTTCGTGAGCGTCGCCGAGCGCCTCTTCGGCGAGCGGCTGCCGGCCGTCGAGGCCGTCGAGATCGAGCCGATGCCGGCGCTTCCCCTAGACTGAGACGCATGGCACGCAACAGCTCGCACCTCCGCGCCGGCATCATCGTCGGCGGCCTCCTCGCGCTCGGCGCGAGCGTGGCCGGGCGCGAGATCATGCGTCGCGCCGGAACGCGCATGATCGACTGGGAGGCCGTGCGCCAGATCGCGCATCGCAGGCTTGGCGATGCGGCGGCGCCACTGTCCGCGACGCAGCGCGCCGAGGCCGAAGCGTTCTACCGGGCGACGCTGCTCGAGATCGAGCCGATCGTGGCGGAGGAGATCGGCTCCGAGCTTCCGGCGGCGCTCGAGACGCCCGCCGTCGTCGACCGCCTGCAATGGGTGGACCTCAACATCGCCACGTTCCGCGTGCTGTTCGAGCGCATCGAGCGGACGCTGCTCGAGGCGCAGACGGGACCCGACACAGCCGGCCGCGCGGTCTCGCGCTGGGTGAACCGCACCCTCGGCAACCAGCAGCTCGGCTTCATGCTCGCGTTCCTGGGGCGCAAGGTCCTCGGCCAATATGACGTCAGCCTTCTCGCCGCCGGGCCGACTCGTGGCCGGCTTCACTTCGTCGAGCCCAACATCGTCGGCACGGCCTCGACGATGCGGATTCCGCGCGACGAGTTCCGCACCTTCATCGCGCTGCACGAGGCCACGCACGCCTTCGAGTTCGAAGCGCACTCGTGGCTGCGACCGTACTTCTCCGATCTCGTGGGGCGCACCGTCGAGCAGCTGGCCGCCGAGTCGGGAGGGCTGATGGAGCGCGTGCGCGAGGCGCTCCAGGGTGGCGAGGGCCATTGGCTGGAGCGGATCATGACCCCCGGGCAGCGCGAGACGTTCAACAAGACCCAGGCGCTGATGTCGCTGCTGGAGGGCTACTCCAACCACGTCATGAACGCCGCCGGCGAGCGAATCCTCCCGAACTTCACCGAGATCCACGACCGCTTCGAACGTCGCGGCGAACGACGCGGCGCGCTGGAGCGGGCGATCATGCGCATCACCGGGCTCGACCTCAAGATGGAGCAGTACGCCGCCGGCGAGCGCTTCGCCGATGCGGTCATCCGCGATCGCGACCGCGCGTTCCTGAACCGGGTCTGGACCGCTCCCGAGATGCTGCCGTCACTGGACGAGATCCGGGCGCCGGAGACATGGATCGCGCGCATAGAGGCGACCGCGTCCTGACCGGGTCATCGACCGTCCTCGCCACACCCATCCTCGGTGCGCAGCTGACGCGCGAGCTGGTGGCCCGGATCGAGGCGGTGGATGGCGTGCGCTGCGTGCTCATCGGCTCCGATGGCCACATCCACGGCGATGCGGCCGAGGCGGCCTTCGACGAGGCGGACGTCCTGTTGCTCGGGTCGGTCCCCGCATCGGTCCTGGACCACGTCGTCTCGCGCGCCCCGAAGCTGCGCTGGATCCACTCGGCGTCGGCCGGCGTCGATCGGATCTCCACCCCGGCCGTCCGCGAGCGCGGGCTCCTGGTCACGAACGCCCGCGGGGTGTTCAGCCGCCCGATCGCCGAGTACGTGGTGATGATGTCGCTCGCCATTGCGCGGCGGCTGCCGCAGCTGCTCGAGCTGCAACGGGAGCGCACCTGGCAGCCGCTTCGCGGCCGCGAGCTGTCGGAGCTGACGGTCGGCATCATCGGCTACGGGAGCATCGGCGAGGAGGTGGCGCGGCTGCTCGAGCCGTTCGGGTGCCGGCTACTGGCCACTCGTCGCCATGTCGACCGCGGTGTCGGCAAGGCCGGTCGCGTGGAGCTCTTCGCGCTCGACGACCTGGCGCAGGTGCTGCGCGCCAGCGACATCGTCGTCGTCGCGGCACCGCTCACCGAAGCAACGGCGGGGCTGATCGGCGCCGACCAGCTGGCCGAGATGCGCGAGGACGCCTGGCTGATCAACATCGCGCGCGGCCGCCTGATCGACGAGCTCGCGCTCCGCCGGGCGCTCGAGTCGGGCTGGATCGGCGGCGCCGTGCTCGACGTCTTCAGCGAGGAGCCGCTGCCTCCCGACTCGCCGCTGTATCGGACGCCAAACCTCGTCATCACGCCGCACACCTCGTGGGCGTCCGACCGTGTCATCGAGCGCTCGGTGGACCTGTTCGTCGAGAACCTCCGGCGTGACCGCGCCGGCGAGACGTTGCGTAACGTGGTCGACCTCGAGGCCGGCTACTAGATGCAGGTCACGATCGTCGGGCTGCCGGGCAGCGGCAAGACCACGGTCTTCAACGCGCTCACCGGCGGCCACGCCGAGACCGGCGGCTTCTCCGGTGGTCGAGCCGCACCGAATGTCAGCGTGGTGAAGGTCCCCGACGACCGCGTCGACCGCCTGGCGGCGCTCTTCAGCCCGAAGAAGACCGTCTACGCCGATGTCACCTACGTCGACGTCGCCATCCCGGCCGGAGCCGCCCGCGAGGGGAGCGTCAACCCCGACGTCCTGGCTCTGATCCGCAATGCCGACGCGCTCCTGCACGTTGCTCGCGCGTTCGACGATCCGGGGGCGGCAACGCCCGCCGACCCGTGGCGAGACGTCGACGATCTCGACCTCGAGTTCACGGTGGCCGACCTGTCGGTCATCGAGAAGCGGCTCGAGAAGCTCGCCACGCAGGGGCGCCACGGCTCGCAGGCCGAGCGCGAGGCGGCGCAGCGCGAGGAGGAGCTGCTGCGGCGCATCGAGCCGCACCTGTCGGAGGGCAAGCCGATCCGGTCATTCGGCCTCACCCACGACGAGGAGCTCCTGCTGCGCGGCTACCGCTTCCTGACCCAGAAGCCGGTGCTCGTCGTGCTCAACATCGACGATGGCCGCCTGCCGGAGGCCGATGCGCTCGAATCGGCCGGTCGCGAGCGCTACGCACAGCCGCACACCGATGTGGCCGCGCTGGCCGCCAAGATCGAGGCGGAGATCGGCGAGCTGCCGGCGGACGACGCGCGCCTCTTCATGGACGACCTCGGCATCTCCGAGCCGTCCCGCGGCCGCGTCATCCGCCTCACGTACGAGCTGCTCGGCCTGTTCAGCTTCTTCACCGCCGGCGAGGACGAGTGCCGCGCCTGGACGCTGACGCGCGGCTCGACCGCGGTGGACGCCGCCGGCGCCATTCACTCGGACCTGGCGCGTGGCTTCATTCGGGCGCAGGTCATCTCGTTCGAG
>JAICRD010000202.1 GCA_025937535.1 Chloroflexota bacterium
CTCCAGTTGTTCGTCATCTATTTCGTGGTGCTGGTCCAGCTGCCACCGGTGCAGGAGAGCTTCTCGATGGGCGGCGCGATCTTCCTGAACCAGCGCGGCCTGATCGTCCCGTCCCCGCAGCTGCTATCGACATTCCTCCCCTGGCTGGCCATCGTCGTCGTCGCGGCCGCCCTGGTCATCGCCGGACGCGCGATCGGCGCGCGGCGAGAGCGTCGCCGGCAGCGCGAGGCCGCCGACGGCGGGTGGCTGAGCCGGCACGCAGGGCTGGTCGGCAGCATCGGCCTGCTCGGCGTGGCGGTCGTCGCGTGGGTGCTGCTGGCGCCCGTGCGATTCGACGTGCCCGTCGCCGGCCGCTTCAACTTCAGCGGTGGCCTCTCCCTCTCGACGGCCTTCACCGCCATCCTCGTCGGCCTCGTCCTTTACACCGCCGCATTCATCGCCGAGGTCATCCGCGGCGGCATCCAGGCCGTGCGCCGCGGACAGGTGGAGGCGGCGCACGCGCTCGGCCTGTCCGACGGCGACACGTTGCGCCTCGTGGTCTTCCCGCAGGCGCTCCGGATCATCGTGCCGCCGCTCACCAGCCAGTACCTCAACCTCGCCAAGAACTCCAGCCTGGCGATCGCGGTCGGCTACCCCGACCTCTTCAAGGTCGGCACGACGATGGCGAACCAGACCGGACAGCCGATCTCGGTCATCGCGCTGGTGATGGCGACCTACCTCGCCATCAGCCTCGCGACGTCCCTGCTCATGAACCTCTACAACCGCCGCGTGCAGGTGCAGGAGAGCTAGGCGCCGATGACGACCGATACGCTCCCCCCGCCATCCACCGAGCTGAGCCCAACCGCCTGGCTGCGCGCGAACCTGTTCTCCGGCATCGCGAACTCGGTGGTCACCGTCCTCCTCGCGGCACTGGTCGTGTGGCTGGCCATCAACGTCGGGCAGTGGGCGCTGGCCGAGGCCCGCTGGGAAGTGGTGACGCGCAACCTGCGGCTGTTCCTCATCGGTCAGTATCCGGCCGACCAGGCCTGGCGACTGTGGCTCAGCCTGCTGCTGCTGTCGGTCCTGGCCGGCGTGTCGGCCGGCCTCTTCGGCCACACCATCCGCGTCCTGGCGGTCTCCGTGTCGGCCATCCAGGCGCTCCTGGCGGCGGTCATGCTCGTGTCTCCGGTCGGGCCGCTGATCACCGCCGGCATGGTCGTCAACGCCGCCCTGGTCTGGGTCGGCTGGCTGATCGGGCTGCGCGGCATGCTGCCGCGCCGCGCGGTGGTCATCGGCTGGCTCGTCTCGATCCCGGTGATCTACATGCTGATCAGCGGCTTCGCCACGCAGATTCCCGACGTCAGCACCAACCTGTGGGGCGGCCTCCTGCTCACGCTGCTGCTGGCGCTGGTCGGCATCATCCTGTCGTTCCCGCTCGGCGTGGTCCTGGCGCTCGGTCGGCGCAGCACGCTGCCGGCGATCCGCATCGTGAGCACCGCCTACATCGAGATCATCAGGGGCGTGCCGCTGGTGACGATCCTGTTCATGGCCGACGTGATGCTGCCCTTCTTCCTCCCGGGCGACGTCCGGATCGACCGCGTCATCCGCGCCATGGGTGGCATCACCCTGTTCTCGGCGGCCTACGTCGCCGAGAACGTGCGCGGCGGGCTCCAGGCCATCCCGACCGGACAGATCGAGGCGGCGCAGGCGCTCGGCCTCCGCGGCTGGCAGACGAACCTGTTCATCGTCCTGCCGCAGGCGCTGCGCGCGGTCATCCCCGCCAACGTCGGCCTCTTCATCAGCCTGCTGAAAGACACGACGCTGGTGGCGATCATCGGCCTGGCGGAGCTGCTCGGCATCGGCCAGTCCATCCTGGCGCAGCCCGATTCTCTCGGCGCCCATCTCGAAGTCTTCGCCTTCGTGGGCGTCATCTTCTTCGTCCTCTGCTACGCGATGTCACAGGCCAGCTACCGGCTGGAACGCCAGCTGGGCGTCGGAACCCGTTAACGTGGTGCTCGAGGTGGAACCGATGACGAACGAGACCGACGGCCAGCAGCCGATCATCGTCGCGCGCGACGTGCACAAATGGTTCGGGCAGCTTCACGTCCTGCGCGGCATCGACCTGACCGTGAACGCCGGCGAGGTGGTCGTCATCTTCGGCGCGTCCGGCTCCGGCAAGTCCACGTTCATCCGGACGATCAACCGGCTCGAGGAGCACCAGCGCGGCGAGATCATCGTCGATGGCATCGAGCTGTCCAACGACGTGCGGAACATCGCCGCCGTGCGTCGCGAGATCGGCATGGTGTTCCAGTCGTTCAACCTCTTCCCGCACCTGACCGTCATGCAGAACGTCACCCTCGCGCCGCTGCGGGTGCGCAAGTGGTCGCGGGACCAGGCCGAGGACGTCGGCATGCAGCTGCTGACCCGCGTCGGCATTCCCGAGCAGGCTGCCAAGTACCCGGCCCAGCTCTCTGGCGGGCAGCAGCAACGCGTGGCGATCGCTCGGGCGCTGGCGATGCAGCCCAAGATCATGCTGTTCGACGAGCCGACCTCGGCGCTCGACCCCGAGATGATCAACGAGGTGCTCGAGGTGATGCGAGAGCTCGCCGAGTCGGGCATGACCATGGTGTGCGTCACGCATGAGATGGGCTTCGCGCATCACGTGGCCAACCGCATGGTCTTCTTCGACCATGGGGTGATCGTCGAGGAGGGGCCGCCGAAACAGATCTTCGACGATCCCCAGCACGAGCGAACCCGCAAGTTCCTGTCGCAGATCCTGCACTGACCGGCCGCGGATCTGCGCCGGGCGAAACTCGGTAAATCTGTGACTTAGGTTTGACCCTCGCGGTGGAGCGTGCCTAGGCTGCGGGAGCCGCCCTTCAGCTCGCGCAGTCGGTGAGCGCTCGACAGTGACCCCTGAGCCCCCTGTTCTCGACCAGATTCGCGTCCGGTTCGCGACCTTCCGCGACCGGTCGATCGACGAGCGTTCCGTCGTCGCCGAGTCTCTCGCGTCGATCGGCGCGGCCGAGCACGTGCTGCTCGAAACGTGCCATCGGGTCGAGCTGGTGACCGTCGAGCATCCTGGCGCTGTACCGGGACCAGACGCACAGGGCAACGGCGCCACCAGCGGCCGTGGTGCGGTCCGGCGCGTGTTCGAGGTCGTCGCCGGGTTCGATTCCGCAGTCATCGCGGAGGAGCAGCTCCTGGGCCAGGCACGCGACGCGTACGAGGCGGCGCTCGCCGACCACGCCACCGGGCCGATCCTGAACGAGCTCTTTCGGCGAGCCTTGCGCTTCGGGCGTCGCGTTCGGAGCCACGCCATGCCCGGCGCTGACCGTTCGCTCGCCGATCGCGGCGCTGCGTGGATGCTGGACCGGCTCGATGGCCCGGCGCGCGTGCTCGTCGCCGGCACCGGCGAGATGGGGCGATTGGTTGCCGCGCGCCTGGCCGCCGCCGGCCACGCCGTCACCGTCGTCTCGCGATCGGCCGAGCGCGGTGGGCGAATGCTGAAGCAGCTGCCCGGAGGCGGCCATCGGCTCGTCGTCGGCGGCCCGTCGATGCGCCCGGCGGACCACGCGGCCGTCGCGCTCGCGCTCCGTGTCCGTCAGCCAATCCTCGCGGCGGATGCATTCGAGCATGACGGGCTGCCCTGGACGCTCGACCTCTCGACACCGCCCGCCGTGGACCCTGAGGCCGTGACGCTCCTCGGCGAACGGCTGCTGACGCTCGACCGCCTGGGTGCCATCACCGGTACGGCGCCGGTGCTGGAGCCTCGGGTCGAGCGCCGACTGCGCCGCGA
>JAICRD010000046.1 GCA_025937535.1 Chloroflexota bacterium
AGGAGCTGCGGCGGTTCGCGGTGTGAATGCCCTTCGCCAAGAGAACTGCCCTGATGAAGATCGCTGTCCCACGCGAGACCGCCGAAGGCGAGACCCGCGTCGCGCTGACGCCACAGATCGCCGGCCAGCTCGTCGCCGATGGCATGGAGGTCCTTGTCCAAGCTGGCGCCGGTGAGGCGTCGTCGAACCTGGACGATGCCTACAAGGAGGCCGGCGCGACGATCGTCCCCGACGCGGCCGCGCTCTATGGACAGGCCGATGTCGTCCTCCGTGTCGGCCGCCCGTCGGACGAAGAGATCGAGATGCTGAAGGAGGGAACCGTCCTCATCGGCACCCTCGGCACCCTCGCCAAGCCCGAGCTCGCGCAGAAGCTGGCCAAGCGTGGCGTGACCGCCATCAGCATGGACGCCATCCCTCGCATCACTCGCGCGCAGTCGATGGACACGCTCTCCAGCCAGGCGACGGTGGGTGGATACAAGGCCGTCCTCATGGCCGCCGAGCGCCTGCCGAAGTTCTTCCCGCTGCTGACCACCGCCGCCGGCACTATCCGTCCGGCCAAGGGGATCGTCATGGGCGCCGGCGTCGCCGGGCTGATGGCCATCGGCACCGCGAAGCGACTCGGCGCCGTGGTCGAGGCCACCGACGTGCGGCCGGTCGTGAAGGAGCAGGTCCAGAGCCTTGGCGGAACCTTCATCGAGGTCGAGATGACCGAGGAAGAGAAGGCCAAGGCCGAGACCGCCGGCGGCTACGCGACCGAGATGAGCGACGACTACAAGCGCCGCCAGGCGGAGCTCATCGCCGAACGCGTGAAGGAAGCGGACTTCGTCATCACCACCGCACTGATCCCGGGTCGCCCCGCGCCGAAGCTCGTGACCGATGAGATGGTCAAGAGCATGAAGCCGGGCAGCGTGATCATCGACATGGCGGCCGAGATGGGCGGCAACGTCGAGGGCACCGAGCCGAACAAGGAGGTCGTCAAGCACGACGTCCTGATCGTCGGCTACACCAACCTGCCGGCCACCATGCCAGGCAGCGCGACCCAGATGTACGCCAAGAACCTCCAGACGCTCATCAAGCACCTCGTCAGCGACGGCAAGCTTGAGCTCGACTTCGACGACGAGATCACGAAGGGCGCGACCATCACCCACGGCGGCAAGGTCGTCCACGAGGCGACCGCCAAGGCGCTCGGCATCGAGGTCGCCCCGCCACCGCAGCGACCGACCGAACAGTCCGATACGTCCGCCGCGCCCGCGGCGTCCGAGAAGAAGGATTCATAGACCGATATGGAGCTCACCGCCTTTGAGCTGCTGTCGGCGCTCTTCATCCTCGTCCTGGCCGCGTTCGTCGGCTACGAGGTCGTCTCGAAGGTGCCGACCATGCTCCACACTCCGCTCATGAGCGGCGCGAATGCCGTCCACGGCGTCATCGTGGTCGGCGCGATGCTGGTCGCCTCGACCGCGCACGGGCCGATCGCCATCGTGCTCGCTCTCGTGGCCGTCATCCTCGGCACGATCAACGTCGTCGGCGGCTTCGTCGTGACCGATCGGATGCTCGAGATGTTCAAGGGCCGGGGCGGGGGCCGCGGCTAGATGAGCACGCTCGAAATTCTGACGTTCCTCGTCTGGCTGGTCGCCAGCGTCACCTTCATCTTCGCGCTCAAGTTCCTCGCCAGCCCGAAGACCGCGCGCACCGGCAACCTCCTCGGCGCGGCCGGCATGGCGCTCATCGTCCTGTGGACCTTCTTCACGCACGATGCCACCAGCCCCGAAGCCGATCCGGGCATGTTCGGCAACTGGTGGATCATCATCGTCGGCGGCGCCATCGGCGCGGTCATCGGCTGGTTCAGCGCCAAGCGTGTGGCGATGACGGCCATGCCGCAGATGGTCGCCATCTTCAACGGCGCCGGCGGTGGCGCCGCAGCGCTCGTGGCGGTGGTCGAGTTCCTGCGCGACCAGGAGCTTCATCCCGGCGAGCTGCTGCCGCTGGCGTTCATCATCGCCACGCTCCTCGGCGCGATCATCGGCTCAGTCTCGCTCACCGGCTCGATCGTGGCGTGGGGCAAGCTCCAGGGCGTCATCGCCTCGCGTCCGGTTCGCTATCCGGGCTCTCAGATCGTCACCGGGCTGCTGTTCCTGGTCCTCATCGGTCTTGCCGTTTACGTCGCCGTCATCGAGCCCAGCACGCCGCTGTTCCTCCTGTTCGTGGTCCTGGCGCTGATTCTCGGCGTCCAGCTCACCATGCCGATCGGCGGTGCCGACATGCCGGTCGTCATCAGCCTGCTCAACGCCTATACCGGCATCGCGGTGGCCGCCACGGGCTTCGTGCTGAGCAACTACGCGCTGCTCATCGCCGGAACCTTGGTCGGCGCCTCCGGCACGATCCTGACCCAGCTCATGACCAGGGCGATGAACCGGTCGCTGGTCAACGTCCTCTTCGCCGGCTTTGGAACCGGCGGGGAAGCGGCCGCCGCCGGCGAGGGCGAGGAGCAGCTGCGCGAGATCAGCGCCGAGGACGCGGCCGTGCTCATGGCGTACGGCAAGCGCGTCGTCATCGTGCCGGGCTACGGCATGGCGGTGGCGCAGGCGCAGGGCCCGGTCCGTGAGCTGATGGACCTGCTCATCAGCAAGGGGGTCGACGTCCAGTTCGCCATCCACCCGGTGGCCGGCCGCATGCCGGGGCACATGAACGTGCTCCTGGCCGAGGCCAACGTGCCGTACGACCGGCTCAAGGAGATGGACGAGATCAACGACGACTTCGCCGATACCGACGTCGCCCTCGTCATCGGCGCCAACGACGTCGTCAACCCGCTGGCCCGCGAGGAGGGCTCGCCGATCTCGGGCATGCCGATCCTCAATGTCGACCAGGCGCAGAACGTCATCGTGCTCAAGCGCGGTCGCGGCACCGGCTTCGCCGGCATCCCGAACCCGCTGTTCAGCAACGAGAAGACGGCGATGCTGTTCGGCGACGCCAAGCCATCGGTCGAGAACCTGGTCGCCGGGGTGAAGCAGGCCTAACGCGCGGCCGACTCGGCCCGCCTTTGCTCCCAGAGCAATTAACGGCCAAGATCGGGGGCATTTCGGCATCTGCGTGGCTGTCCGTTGCTCCCGGAGCAACTAACGGCCAAGGTCGGCGCCGATCGCGTCGCCCGGTGGCCATTAGTTGCGGGACCAGCAACGCTGGGCGGCCCGCGCTCACGCCGGGCCAGTTGGTTCGCTGCTGGGACTAACAGCCACTTCCTGGCCGAATTGTGTCGTCCCTGGCAAGGACGGCCAAGCAGATGGGCCGATGTTGGCCGTTTCTCCCACCCGAGGACCAAGAACAGCCACTTCCTGGCCGTTACGCCCGGTGGCGGACTACCGCTGCCTCAGCGGACTTCGACCAATAGGGCCGGTCCCGGGCTCGGCATCGGCGCCGCGGGAAGCGCCTGGAGTGTTGCCGAGCTGAATGGCTGCGGGATTCGCATCGGCTGCATCGTGGCGGTGCGGACGCCCGCGCTGACGACCAGCCACAGGCTCAGGCCCACCCCGGCCACGAGTGCCACCAATGGTGCGGGACGGTGATGCGGCGTCATGGGCCAATCATCGGCGTCCTCGATGGCCGCATTGAGCGAGCCGATGACGCGGCGCGCGTCATTCCGGCGACTCGGCGGTATGATTCGCGCTCCCCGAGCCACAACCCCAAGAGGTGATTTCGTGGCCGAACTGACCGATTCCCTGAACCAGCTGCTCGAGGGCCACGCGGACCAGATCAGCCAGCGGATTGACGCCGATGAGGGTCAGACGCGCCAGGCGATCCAGTCCGCGGTCCCCGCGCTCCTTGCCGCGCTCAGCGCCGATGCCGAACGCGGCGACGGCCTGAAACAGGCGATTGCCCAGGACCACGATGGATCGATCATCGACCAGCTCGCCGAGTACCTCGACGGAAGCGCGCAGCTCAACCCTCGCACGACGAACGGCAGCGGCATTCTGGACCACGCTCTGGGTGACCGGCAGGAGCCGATGGCGCAGGCGCTGAGCGCGAAGAGCGGACTCGACATGAGCACGATCATGCGTCTGCTGCCGCTCCTGGCGCCGATCGTGATGGGCATGCTCGGAAAGCGTGGCAAGTCCTCCGGCGGCGGCGGCGGGACGGGCGGCTTCAGCTTCGACGACATCGGCGACCTGCTGAACCGCGAGAAGCAGGACGCCCGCTCGAAGAACCCGGACATCGGCGACATCCTCGACAGCTTCGGCAAGGGGTCCGGCGCCGGGTCGAAGTCCGGCGGCGGCATCGGCGACGTGTTGGGCGGGCTGTTCGGGGATCGCGGCGACCGCTGAGCCCCGGCAATCCCCAAGTGGACACGAGGCGTACGCTTTTCGCCTGAGCGTCGACGGTCCGGTGCTTCGTGCCCGGTATCGGCCGCGATCGCGTAGACCATCCACAGGAGAAGACGACATGTCGTTTGACCCTCGGAGGTGCTCGCGATGAAGCGGGCCACCACGCGAAGACTCCTTGTTCTGCTGAGCACCGCGGTGATTGCCCTCGCGGTTGCCCTGCCCGCCGCAGCGGCCAAACCGGAGGGACCGCCGGGCCAGACCGTCGGTGTGCAGCTGCTCGCCTTCAACGACTACCACGGCCACCTGGAGGCGACCACGCCCGGGACTGCGCTCGACATGCCTGCCGGTGGCGCCGCGTACCTGGCCACGCACCTGAAGCAGCTCTCGCAGGGGTCGCAGCACACCCTCACCGTGGCGGCCGGTGATCTGATCGGCGGGAGCCCGTTCCTCTCGGGGCTCTTCCACGACGAGCCGTCGGTCGAGTCGCTCAACGCCATGGGCCTCGACGTGTCGAGCGTCGGCAACCACGAGTTCGACGAGGGCGTGACCGAGCTGCTTCGCATGCAGAACGGCGGATGCCATCCCGTCGATGGCTGCTACTTCCCGAAGGAGCCGTACGAGGGTGCCGACTTCCCCTGGCTCGCCGCGAACGTGGTGAATGACGAGACCGGAGACACCGTCCTTCCCCCGTACTGGATCACCACGGTCGAGAACGTCAAAATCGGCTTCATCGGCATGACCCTCGAGGCGACGCCGACGCTCGTGGCACAGGCGGGCATCGAGGGATGGAGCTTCCTCGATGAGGCGGAAACCGCGAATGCCCTCGTGCCGGAGCTGAAGGCGCAGGGCGTGGAGGCGATCGTGGTGCTGATCCACGAGGGTGCCAACCCGTCCGACATTGCCGACCTCAACTCGTGCATCGGCGTCTCCGGCCCGATCGTCGGGATCCAGAGCCGGCTCGATCCGGAGATCGATGCCATCATCACGGGCCACACCCACCAGCCGTACAACTGCGTCTTCGCTGATCCGGATGGCGACCCGCGGCACGTGACGAGTGCCTACTCGTTCGGCCGCGTCATCTCGGAGGTCAATCTCCCGATCGACAAGGGGAGCGGCGAGGTCATTCGCGAGCAAGTCACCGCGGAGAACCACATCGTCACGCAGGACGTGCGGCCCGACCGCAATGTGATGAAGGTCATCGAGAAGTGGGCGCCGCTGGCCGAGGAGGTCGGCAGCGTCGCAGTGGGCGAGGCCACGGCACCGATCACCCGCGCCACGACGGCGAGTGGCAGCGAGGATCGCGGCGCCGAGTCGGACCTCGGCAATCTCATCGCCGATGCCCAGCTTTGGGCGACCCAGCCGAACGGGGCGGTCCTCGCGTTGATGAACCCCGGCGGCATCCGAGCCGATCTCGATGCCGGCGTCATCACCTATGCCGAGGCGTTCAACGTCCAGCCATTCAGCAACATCCTGATGACGATCCCGATGACCGGCGCGCAGATCCAGTCGGTGCTCGAGGAGCAGTGTCAACCGATCGGAGCGAGCCGCCCGTTCCTGCACCTCGGCGTGTCCGAGGGGCTCACCTACGACCTGTCGAGGACGATCGAGCAGGTGCCCGATCCGGACGATCCCGGCGAGATGATCGCCGGGTGCACCGCCATCACGGTCTCGAACGTGATGCTCAACGGCGCGGCCCTCGACCCGAGCGCCACCTATACGGTGACGATCAACAACTTCCTCGCCGACGGTGGCGACAACTTCACGACGTTCCGGGAGATCGATCCCGCCCTCCGCATCGGCGGCGGAATCGACCTCGACGAGTTCGTGAACTACCTCACCGAGTTCAGCCCGGTCTCGCCACCCGGCACGGACCGAGTGAACGAGATCCCGTAGCAGGAAGACCTGGCACGGCGTAACCGCGCAGCCCCGGGCTGGAACCGCATCCGGCCCGGGGCTCTTCCGTCTAGCATCGATGCGTGGACTCGAACGGCCGATGGGTTTGCCTCGACGTCGGCGAGACCCTCATCGACGAGACCCGCATCTGGTCGCTGTGGGCCGACGAGCTGGGCGTGCCGCGCCTCACCTTCCTGGCTGCGCTCGGCGCGGTCATCGCCCGCGGTGGCGAGCACCGCGACGTCTTCCCGATCTTCGGAGTCGATGACTGGGAAGGGCGCCTGCCGGCGATCGAAGCCGCGTACGGCGGCTTCACTTCCTCCGACCTTTACGCCGATGCGCTGCGCGCCATCGCCGGGCTGCGGGGCGCCGGCCATGAGGTTGCCGTCGTGGCCAATCAGCCGGCGGCGCGATCGGCGGAGCTGCGGTCCATCGGCATCGACGTCGAGGTCATGGCCATGAGCGAATCGCTCGGCGTGGCCAAGCCGCAGCCCGCCTTCTTCGAGCGGTGCCTGGAGATGATGGGCAGCCCTGCTCCGGGGTCCGTCGCCTACGTGGGCGACCGGGTCGACAACGACGTCATGCCCGCCATCCGTGCCGGCATGCGCGCCGTCTGGCTTCGCCGCGGTCCGTGGGGCGTCATCCAGGAGCTGCCCGAGGATGTGCGACCGGCGCTGACGGTGAGCTCGCTCGACGAGCTCGTCGAGCGCATCGGCGAGGTCTGGGAGGGCTCGACTCGATAGATCGAGCGAAGTGCGCAACAGTCCTGCGTCGCGCGCTGATCCCGCGATATTTCGAGACTGCGCACGCGCAAGCGGCACGCCGGCGGGCACCTCGTGCACGCCGACGCTCGCTGTGCCGCGGAGACGCAGCCTGGCGCGAGTCTCCGGCGGAACCGACTCGATACATCGAGTCGGCCGCGGCATACGTCAGCGGCGGGCGTCGAGGATGGCGGCCACCTCGCGGTCGCTGACGCCGAAGCGGCGCAGGGCGTGGCGGACCAGCTGGTTGCCGAGCTCGCGTTCGGCCACCACGATTCGCATCGCGCCCAGCTGTCGCAGCTCGACCTCTTCGGCCTCCGAATGGGCGCGGGCAACGACCTCGACGCGCGGATTGCGCGCTCGCGCGTAGACGATGGCCTGGCGCGTGGCCAGCGCATCGGGGATCGCCACCACCAGCGCGTGGGCGTCCTTGACACGCGCCTGGTCGAGCACCGACTGCGCCCCCGCCTCGCCGTAGATGATCGGGGCGCCGCCGATGCGTGCCTCGCGCGCGATGGCGTAGTCGCCCTCGACCGCCACCCACGCGAAGCCGCGCGACTCCAGGACGCGCGCCACCGAGCGCCCGACTCGACCGTAGCCGAGGATGACGGCGTGGCGTCGGAGACCGGCGCCAGGCTCGTCCCCGGGCAGCTCCGGGCGACCGACGCGCGTGTCGAGCCAGTCGCCTAGGCGTCGTGCACCGGCCAGCAGCGGCTCCGCGGTCAGGATCGAAATGACCACCGCCCCCATGGCCAGGCTGAAGGTATCCGGGCGTACGGCGCCGAGTGTCAGGCCGGTGGATGCCAGCACGAAGCTGAACTCACCGCTCTGGCCGACCAGCGCTCCGGCTCGAAGGGCCGATGACGGCCGCTGGCCGTCCAGCGTGGCCAGGATCGCTGCAGGCACGGCCTTCCCGAAGGTGATGATCAGGAGCAGCGCAAGCACGATCGGCCAGGCCTCGAAGATGGCCACGGGCTGGAGAAGCACGCCGATGGACACGAAGAAGAACGTGCTGAACAGCTCGCGGAGCGGCACGATCTCGCCCAGCACACTGGCGGTCAGGTCGGAATCGGCCAGGGCGAGGCCTGCCACGAATGCCCCGAGCGCCACGCTGACGCCGAGCGCCGCGGCGGCGAAGGCGGTGCCGATGGCGATGACGGCCACGCCGATGACGAACAGCTCTCGGGAGCGGAGGCCGGCGATGAACGCCAGTAGCCTGGGCAGCACCCGCGAGCCGCCGATGACGACGAGCGCCACGAACCCGAGCGCGATGGCGCCGCTGAGCACCAGGCTCTCGAACGACTCCTCCGCTCGGCTGCCGATGGCGGAGAGGACCACGACGAGCGTGATCGTCACCAGGTCCTGCACGATCGAGATGCCCAGCGCCGTCCGCCCGTAGGTCGTGGTGTGGAGCGCGGCCTCGCCCGCAACCTTGACCAGGACCACCGTCGAGCAGATGGCGACCGCTGCGCCGATGAAGAGCGCCTCGATCAGATCCCATCCGAGCGCCAGCCCGGTCCCGGCGCCGATGGCCATGGTGGTTGCCACGAGCACCGGGGCACCCGCGAGGATGCGCGTGCCGGCCAGCCGAAGCTCGGCGATGCTGAATTGGAGCCCGATGCTGAACATGAGCAGCGCCACGCCGACGTCCGCCAGCGCGAGCACCTCTTCGCGGCCCGCGACGAAGCCCGGCGTGGCCGGGCCGACCGCCAGGCCGGCCACGATGTAGCCGAGCATCGGCGGGATTCCGAGGCGGTGCGCGACCGCGCCGAGCACCAGCGCAGCGGCCAGCGCGATCAGCAGGGTGAGCTCGAGGCCGGTCATCGCGGGTTGGGCGGCATTTGGCCGATCATACCGGCCGTCGTGGTACCCCCAGTCGCGTGCTAAGTTGGAGGCCGACCGGCATGGCCCCTGCCGCTACCCGGGTGCCTACGGAGGAGACTGCACGACTGCAGTCTCCGTTTGTGTTGTAAGAGGCCGATGGACCACCTGACCCAGACACTCTTCCAGCTGTTCGCAATCCTGCTTGCGGCCAAGCTCGGCAACGAGGTCTTCCGACGCCTTGGCCAGCCGACGGTGGTTGGCGAGATCCTCGGCGGGGTCGTGGCCGGGCCGGCCGTTCTCGGCGTCTACGAAGTCAATGCCGAGACTCAGCTATTTGCCGAGATCGGGGTGGTTCTGCTCCTTTTCCAGGTGGGAATCGAGACTCGGCTGCGTGACCTCCTGCGCGTAGGCGGCACGGCCCTTTCGGTCGGCGTGCTCGGCGTCATCCTGCCCTTCGCTGGTGGCTTCGTCGCGGCGGAGCTGGCCGGCGGAGACCTGTCGCTGGCCGTCTTTCTGGCGGCCGCGCTGACTGCCACCAGCGTTGGCATCACCTCGAACGTGCTGCGCGATCTCGGCGCACTGTCGACCCAGAGCGGACGCATCATCCTCGGAGCCGCGGTCATCGACGACGTGCTCGCGATCATGATCCTGTCGGTCGCCTCGGGCATCGCCGCCGGCAGCTTGGAGCTGGCCAACGTGGTCAGCCTCGTTGTCGTCGCCGTACTGTTCGTGGCGATCGTGGCCATCGGTGGCACGCGCATCCTGAGCCGCCGCCGGTCGCTGCTGACCGATCCGCAGTTCGCCGAAACGCCGCTGCTTCCGGGCATGATCGTGATGCTCGGGCTCGCGGCGCTCGCGGCCGCCATCGGTCTGGCGGCGATCATCGGAGCCTTCCTGGCGGGCATGGTCGCGGGCGAGTCGAGTGAACGTCACGCTCTCGAGGCCGAGGTGGCGCCCGTGGCCGCGTTCTTCACGCCGTTCTTCTTCGGCTTCATCGGCGCGCAGGTCGACCTCGTTGGCCTCGCCAATGTGGATGCGCTCGTGTTGCTTGGGGGCATCACCGCCCTGGCCGTTGCGAGCAAGTTCATCGGTGCCTTCGTCGGTGCTCTGGGCCAAGGTCGTTCGCGAGCGATCCTTATCGGCTGGGGCATGGTGCCACGGGGCGAGGTCGGCATCGTGGTGGCCGGCCTCGGCTTGTCGGCCGGCGCGATCGACTCCGAGATCTATTCGGTAGTCGTGGGCATGGCGATCATCACGACCCTCATCGTCCCACCCTTCCTGCCCGGGCTCGTACGACGGGCGGAATGACACGACGACGGCACGGCGCCGCGGATGAGGCTGTCGCTCTCCCACGAACGACCCGAGCAAACGAAAGCCCCTCTCCGGCGGACCGGAGAGGGGCAGTCATTGCGGGACGTCAGGTCGCTGGCTCCGGCATTGCCACAGTCTCCGCCCGCTGCTGCGGGAAGAGCTTGGCGAGGACCCAGTACGTCACGAATGCCACGACCAGCCCGACCACCCAGCTGTAGTCATACAGCGGCTGGAAGAATCCGATGTAGCCGTTCTCCGGGAAGGGGCCGGTGCCCGGGGTCGAGTAGGCGCCGCCGACCGCGAGGAGAACGCCGACCAGCAGCGCGACGACCGCGCGCCAGTTCCACCCGCTGGCATATTCGTACGCGCCCTCGGTCCGATAGAGATCGGCCAGCTTGAGCTGGTTGCGGCGGATGATCCAGTAGTCGGCGATCAGGACGCCGGCGATGGCGCCGGTCGCGCCGCCGTAGAAGCCGAGCCACGTGAAGATGTAGATCTCGGGCGTGCTTAACAGGTACCACGGGTGGATCAGGATGCCGATGATCGCCGTGATGATCCCGCCGGTCCGGAAGCTGATGAGCTTCGGAGCCAGGTTCGAGAAATCGTACGATGGGCTCACGAGGTTCGCCGCCACGTTCGTCGTGAGCGTCGCGAGCCAGATCGCGAGGAGCGAAACCAGGATGATCAGCGGGTTCCCGAACTGGGTGACCAGCTGAACCGGGTCGAAGATGGCCTCGCCGTAGACGATCACCGTCGCCGACGCCGTCAGGACCGCCAGGATGGCGAACAGGGTCATCGTGGTCGGCAGGCCGAGGACCTGGCCGACGGCCTGGTCGCGCTGCGATCGGCCGAACCGCGTGAAGTCCGGCATGTTGAGGCTGAGCGTCGACCAGAAGGCGATCATTCCCATCAGCGACGGGAAGAAGATCTTCCAGAAGTCGCCGGTCCAGCCGCCGAACTTGTTCGGCTGATCGAGAATCGGCCCGACGCCACCGGCCGCGGCGATCATCCAGATGGTGAGCAGGACGGCCACGCCCACGAGGAAGGGTGCGGACCAGCTCTCGAAGACCCGGAGCGTGTTCATCCCCTTCAGGATGATGTAGAGGTTGATCAGCCAGAAGATCAGGAAGCTCAGCCACAGGGTCCATGGCTGAGCGGCGATCCAGAGGAAGCCAACCGGCGTGGCCGTCGCCCACCAGGAGTCCGGGCCAAGCATGGCGCCGATGACTCCGAAGGTCGCGAGGCCACCGATCCAGGTCTGGATTCCGAACCACCCACAGGCGACTCCGGCACGGATCAGTGCCGGAAGGTTGGCACCCAGCACGCCGAACGAGGAGCGCGCGAAGACGGGATAGGGGATGCCGTACTTCGTCCCGGCGTGGCTGATGAGCAGCAGGGGCACGAGCACGATGACAGTGCCGAGCATGACCGTGAACACGGCCTGGACCCAGTCCATGCCGAGCGCAATCAGGCCGGCGGCGAGGGTCCACGACGGGATGTTGATGGCCATGCCGATCCAGAGCGCCATGTACGAGTAGGTCGTCCAGTTGCGCCGCTCGAGCGGCACCGGCGCGAGGTCCTCGTTGTACAGCGGGCTGTCGGCGATGGTCGCCTCGGTCTGAGGCGCGAGCTCATGACGACCGTCGCTATGGACGGTGACCTCGTTGGAAGCAGCTGTCATAGGTTCCTCCGTCTACCCTCCGTCTACCCTCGGAAACCACCCACACCCCCCAATGCCGCACATAGGTATACGCCCTCGGCGCAACCCCTCGGGCCTAGCTCGCGCAGCGGATCCACCGTCCCGGATCGTCACATTCACATGTCGTGGGCGCGCGGGCTCAGCGCGTAGCGCTTGATCGCCGCTTTGACGCGTTGGTTGTGAATTTCGGCGTTGCCGCGCAGCAACGCCCGCTCGGGCGGACGCCTCGGTCGCCGCGAGTCTCGACGGTGTGAATCTGGCGAACCGACCGCCGAGCACCGCGGTCGGTCCGGGACAGCACATCGGCCATCAAGGCTGAGCGGGCCGACAGCGGCCTTCAGCGCACGGCGGCGTCGGTGATCTCGAGGGCCCGATCGATGATGCCGAAGCCCTCCGACAGCTCCTCCTCGCTGATGACCAGCGGCGGGTTCGTGAAGAAGTAGTTCCAGCGCACCAGGGTGTAGAGGCCCTCGTCG
>JAICRD010000116.1 GCA_025937535.1 Chloroflexota bacterium
CGGGAGCTCGAGGGCGCGCTCAACCGCGTCGTGGCCTACGCCTCGATGAGCGGCATGCCGGTGAACATCGAGCTGGCATCGGCGGTGCTGAGCAACGTGATGTACAACCCGCGCAAGAAGTCGATCACGCCGCAGCGCATCGTGCGCGCCGTGGCCGATTACTACGGGGTCAACCTGGACCAGCTGCGCTCGTCGAAGCGCGACCGGGCGATCGTCGTGCCGCGCCAGATCGCCATGTTCCTGATCCGCGAGGAGACCGACATCAGCCTGCTGCGCATCGGCGCCGAGCTCGGCGGCCGGGATCACTCGACCGTTCTGCATGCCTGCGACAAGATCGCGCGTGAGCTGAGCGAGAACGACGAGATGCGGCGCGAGATCAGCGCCGTGCGCGAGATGATCTACTCCGAGTGATCGGTGGCTGCGGGCACCGCAAAAGGAGCCCTCTGGTGGATAAGTGGCCCGATCTGGTGGATATCTCAGGGCCTCTGTGGACAATCGGCGCGCTCGGTGACATCGGCGACTAGGCTCTGTCCACCGATGTCGCGGGTTCATCCGCAGTCGATGCCCGCGGTTCGGCAGGTCATCCACGATCGCCGGCCGGGTTATCCGCAGTGGTTCTCACGCTCGGCACAGATCAGCCAGGAAGGCGCCGTCCACACCGTCCACACGCCTACGGAGGGACGACGACTGATGAGTATTCTTACGATGAACCGATAGAGAGATCCGAATGGATTCGTGGATATTGAGGTCGGCATGAACGTCTCGGTGATGCAGGAGAACCTGGCGCGCGGCCTTCAGACGGTGAGCCGCGCGGTGAGCAGCCGCGCGACGCTGCCGGTGCTCGCGAACGTGCTGCTCAAGACCGAGAACTCGGGACTCAAGCTGACCGCCACGAACCTCGAGATCGGCATCAACTGCTGGGTGCAGGGCAAGGTCACCGAAGAGGGCGAGATCACCGTTCCGGCCAAGCTGCTGACCGATCTCGTCGCCTCCCTGCCGAACCAGCGCATCGACCTGGTCCTGTCGCCGAAGGACCGGACGCTGAAGCTGACCTGTGGCAACAACCGCTCGAGCATCAAGGGCATCGAGGCCGACGAGTTCCCGGTCGTCGCGGCCATCGGCGACACGCCGGCCACCAGCGTCGACGCGCGCGTCCTGCGCGAGGCGCTCGGCGAGGTCGTCTTCGCCGCGGCCAGCGACGAGAGCCGGCCGATCCTGACGGGCGTCCTGACGAAGCTCTCGAACGACAGCATGACCCTGGCCGCGGCCGACAACTACCGGATCGCGGTGCGGACGGTGAAGCTCGACAAGCCGGTCAGCCCGGAGATGGTGATCGTCGTCCCCGGGCGCTCGTACGCCGAGCTGATGCGGATCCTGCCCGACGCCGAGACACCCATCGAGATCACCGTCACGCCGAACAAGAGCCAGGTGCTCTTCCATGTCGAGGGCATCGACCTCGTCAGCCGGCTGATCGAGGGACAGTTCCCGAACTACGAGCCGGTCATCCCGACCTCGCACTCGTCCCGAGCCGTGATCGACCGCGAGTCGTTCCTGGCGGGGACCCGCCGGGCCAGCATCTTCGCCCGCGACAGTGCGAACATCGTGAAGATCGAGCTCGGCGGCGAGGATGGCGATGGAGCGGGGATTGCCATCACGGCGCATGCGGCGGACGTCGGCGACAACGCTGATACGCTCGACGCGGCGGTCGAGGGCTCACCGACGTCGATCGCCTTCAACGCGCGCTACCTGATCGACGTCCTCAGCGCCCTCGGAGCCGACGAGGCGGCGCTCGAGCTGTCCGGGCCGCTGGCGCCGGGCGTCATCCGCGGCATCGGCAAGGACGACTACGTCCACGTCATCATGCCGGTGCGGACCGCGTCGTAGCCACCACAGTGGCGCTGCGTGCCGCGCCGCGGGCATCTGCGGGCACCCGCCCGGTGGAGCTCACACGGCTGACGCTGGTCGACTTCCGCAGCTACGCGTCCGCGGAGCTGACGCCGGAGCCCGGCTTGACGGTGGTGGCCGCGCCGAACGGAACCGGCAAGACCAATCTGCTGGAGGCGATCCACGTCGCCATCACCGGCCGATCGCATCGGGCAGCGGTCGACGCGGACCTGGTGCGCCACGGCGCCGGCTTCGGACGCGTGCGGGTCGAGGTTGGTGGTGGGACGGCCGCGGGCGGAGCGACGATCGAGCTGGTGCTCCCCGGCCTGGAGCCGGAGCCCGGCATCCGCAAGCGCCTCACCGTGAACGGCGTGCCCCGCCGCAGCTCGACCGTCGCGGACACCGCCCGCGCGGTGCTGTTCCGGCCGGAGGAAATGCTGCTGCTCGTCGGCTCGCCATCGGATCGCCGGCGCTTCCTCGACGGCATCCTGGCCCAGCGCGACCGTCGGGCGGCCCGCGACCTGGTCGAGGTGGCGCGCGTGCTGGCGCAGCGCAACGCGCTGCTGCGGGCCATTCGGGCCGAGGAGGCGCCGATCGACAGCCTCGGCTTCTGGGACGAGCAG
Source organism: Chloroflexota bacterium (assembly GCA_025937535.1). Taxonomy (GTDB): domain Bacteria; phylum Chloroflexota; class Limnocylindria; order QHBO01; family QHBO01; genus JACDBZ01. The sequence continues at coordinate 2,508 of JAICRD010000116.1, forward strand.
CTGGCGCTGGTCGGGGCGCGCGTCATGCGCGCCCGGCTCGAGGTGGTCCGCGAGCTGGGCGCGCGGATCGGGCCACTGCACGACGCCGTCGCCGCGCCGGGGGAGAGGGGCGCATCGGTGCACCTGGCGTACGTCGACGGCCTCAAGGAGGCCTGGACCGACCGGGCCGACCCGGCCGAAGGGCTGCCGAGCGACGAGGAGCTGGCGGCGGCGTATCGGCGCCGGATCACCGACGTTCGTCAGCGCGAGGCCTGGAATGGGATGAGCCTGGTCGGGCCGCAACGCGACGACCTTCGAGCCGAGCTGGGCGGCCGTGACGTCGCCGCGCACGCCAGCCGCGGGCAGCAACGGACGATCATCCTGGCCATGAAGCTCGCGGAGACGGACCTGCTCGGCGCGGATGGCCCGCGGCCGATCGTGCTGCTCGACGACGTCTTCAGCGAGCTGGACCCCGAGCGCTCGGCGCGGTTGTCGACGCTTCTCGCCGACCGCGGCCAGGTCATCGTGACGACCGCCGACCCGAGCACCCTGGACGCGGCGCGGCGCGAGCGGGCTGCGGTGTGGCGGATCGTGAACGGCCAGCTGGTGCGCGAGACGTGAGTCGCGAGGAGGCCGGCGCCGCAGTCCAGCGGGCGATGGTCGCATGCATGGGTCCCGGGGCGGCCGACCAGCTGGCCGTGGCCCAGGTCCGGCTGGCCTGGGCCGAGGTCATGGCGGACGGCCGCCTCGAGCGCGGTCCGCTGCACAGCCGTGTGACGCGCGTGACGGGCGGCACCGCCCACGTCGAGGCCTCGGATCCGATGCTCGCGCAGGAGCTGATGCTGCGCGGCGAGGCGCTGGTATGGTCCGTCAACGAGCGCATGAAGGGTCGCCCGGGGGCGACCATCGTGCTGCATGCGCTGGCAGTATCGGTGGGTCGTGGAGGCGGGTAGGGCGAACCTATAATCGGCGCGCGAACGACCATCACCTAACCCGGGCGCGCACATGAGCAACCGCTTCGCGACGAGGATCGGACTACCGTCCGCTGAGGAGCGGCCACCCGATGCCCACGACGTGGTCCTCTTCCACGAGCCGTCCGTCGGCGCCGAGGCGCGCACCAAGGGCAGCCTGTTCATGGTCGCGCAGCTCACCGGCGCCACGCCGCAGCTGGCCCGAGCCGCGACCGAGGCGCTCGAATCGCTGCGGCGCGACTACTACTACGACCTGTCGGCCGGCGTGCTGGTCGCCCTGTCCAAGGCGATGGCCGGTGCGAACCGGCGCCTCTACCACCAGCGCCGCCGGCTCGGCATTCCGCGCCGATCCGGCGTCAGCGTTGTTGCGCTGGTCATCCGCGGTCGCGAGGCGCACGTCGCCAAGCTCGGTCCGGCCAGCGCGGTGGTCGTCCGAGACGGGCGCATGTACGAGGTGCCGCCGCCGCCCGCGGTCAGCGAGGAGGACCCGCGCGTCCGACGGCGCCGGGTCGCCGCAACGCTTGGCGAGGCGCTCGAGATCGAGCCCTTCACGTGGCAGGGCGGCCTCGCTGCCGGTGATCGGCTGGCGCTGGTCAGCCGCCACTTCGCCCACACCATCGGCGTCGAGGAGCTCAAGCGCGCGCTCGTCGAGATGCGGCCCGCGCAGGCGGTCGAGCATCTCCAGCACGTCTTCGCCATCCGTGGCGGGACCGGGTCGGACGCCCTCATGGCCATCGAGGTCGACGAGCTTCCGGCCACGGTGACGACCCACCATCTCGAGCCGGTGCGGCCGGCCGAGCCGTTCGCGGGGCTGCCGGACCAGAGCCCCGTTCCGCTGGCCGATGCCATCGGCCGCGGGCTGCACCGGGCGGGCGACGTTGCCGAAGGCGCCAGGGCCGCAGCCGGCCACGGCGCGGTCACCCTGTTGTCGTGGGTCCTCGCCTTCGTGCCGCGCCGCCGGCCCGAGTACCCGCGCAGCATTCCGCGCACGGCCGAGCGCGAGGAGCATCGGCGGCGGCGACTGGGGCTGGTGGGCATGATCGGGGTGGCCGGCATCCTGGCCGCCGGGGCGACGGTCGCCGCCCTGCCCTCGGTCGCTCCGACCGAGGCAATTCCACGGGCCGCCAGCGCACGCGAGGCGATCACGGAGGCCGTCGACCTCCTCGGTCAGGTCGAGGAGCGAGTGGACGGCGCCGACCTGGTGGACCGCAACCCCGAGCGTGCAACGGAGCTCCTGTCGGATGCCCACGCAGCAATCGAACGGGCCGGGGGCGTTGGGGTCTCGGAGCAGCAGCTCGAACCCCTGCGTGGCCGGATCGAGCGCCGCCTGGACGCGCTGTACCGCGTGGCGCGCGTCGCCCGGCCCGGCGCCGTGGCCGACTTCGCCGCGTCGCTCCAGGATGTCGTGCCGGCCGACATGGTCGCCGCCAGCGATGGCTCGCTCTGGATCGTGGAGACCGGCCGCGGACGAGTGCTGCGCCTCGACCCGGCGACCGGGGAGCTGACGGTCATCTTCCGCGCCGGACAGGCCCTCGAGTCCGGCGACGTGCCGGGCGATCCCTGGCTCATCGCCACCGCGGCCACCGATGTCGTCGTCATCGACCGCCAGCGCACTGCCTGGCGGATCGACCTGGCCGAGCGCGTCCCGCGCCCCATGCCACTCGCGGGCATCGAGGGCCTGAGCGGCGAGACGACGCTCATCGGCGCCCTTCAGCACCGCCCGCCGCTCGAGATCTTCAACCTCTACATGGTGGACGGGGCGAGCGGTGAGATGTGGCGCTGGTCGCCGCCGGCCGTCATCCCGGTCACCTATCCCGATCCCGCCGAGCCGTTCCTGACCGAGGCCCCCGACCTCGATCCGCGCGAGGCTCGCGACCTGCGCGTCGACGTCAACGCCTGGCTCCTCCACGCCGACACGGTCACGCGCGTCGACTTCGGCTCACCGCGCTCGCAGGCCGATTACTCGCTCGACCCGCCGCCCGACGCGGCGGTGCGCCCGCGGCTGGACTACCGCATCCTCGACGGCGCGACGGTCGGCGACCGCGAGTTCCTGTACGTGTACGACGCGGCCAACGCCCGCCTCATCGGCTTCCAGCGCGCCGACGGCGCCTTCGTGCGCCAATGGTTGGCCGCCGATGGCGGGGACTGGCTGACCGATGTGCGCGCCGTCTCGGTGACATCGGTCGCGGACGGTCCGCCGATCGCCTACCTCCTGACCGCCGACGGTGTGCTCCGGCTCGTCCTCGAGTAGCGATCGCTAGAATCGGTCCATGGCGGAGCAGCCGTTCGGCCGGGTCCGGTTGATCGAGATGGTGGTCGAGAGCGTGCGCGTGCACATGCTCTCCAGCCAGCACGTGGTCATCCTCAAGGAGGCCGAACGGGACCGATACCTGCCGATCTGGATCGGCCAGGACGTCGCCAACGCCATCGCCATGCGCCTCCAGGGACTGTCCGCCGAGCGGCCGCTGACCCACGACCTGCTGGTCAGCATCCTCGGGACGTTGAGCTCGAGCGTGAGCCGCGTCGTCGTCACGCACGTGACCGATGGCACCTTCCACGCCCGCCTGTACCTCGAGACGGCCAGCGGCGACGAGGCGGAGGTCGACTCGAGGACCTCGGACGCCATCGCCGTCGCCGTCCGCACCGGATCCCCCATCTACGCCGATGAGCGCGTCCTCGACGAGGCCGGCGTCGAGCCCGACAGCACCGAGGAGAACACCGCGGAGGAGGAGGAGCGCCTGGCCGTCTTCCGCGAGTTCGTCAACTCGCTCGACGTCGACCTGCCGGGCCAGGCCGAGGGCGGATCTCCCTCCGAGGAGTCGTAAGCCGGCCTCGGCGGGCGATCTATCGGCGAGATCCCGCCCAGAACGCAGTTCTGGGTGTCGTACGGTCGATCTCTCGGTTCCTGCCACGCGTGAGCTGCGCGCCTGAGGGCTGCTCGTGCGGCGAGCTGACTGATAGATCGCCCATGCAGCGCGCGACGACCGGCTCTCGTGTGATGCGTCCGTTAGATCGGCCGTTGCAGGCCCGCGACTGGAAATTTGCGCCGATGCCGGCGCATTACCCGATCACTTGGCCGCTCAGGAGGGTCGCGTGAGCACGAATTCAGCGGTTCGGCCGCTCAACAGCCGGGTAACGTGCCGCGGAGAGACCAGATTTCCAGTCGCGAGCGCCGACTGCTTACCGAGCCGGCGGCGTCCCCAGCACCTCGGAGCGGCGCGTCCACAGCGCCCAGCGCAGCCGGCCGATGTCGCGGAACGTGCGCAGGATCTTGCGGAAGGATGCGCCCGTGTTCGTGCCGGCGGCCCGC
>JAICRD010000128.1 GCA_025937535.1 Chloroflexota bacterium
AGTTCGACCGCAGCAAGCCGCACGTGAACGTCGGCACGATCGGTCACGTCGACCACGGCAAGACCACGCTGACCGCAGCGATCACGAAGTTCCTGTCGCTGTCCGGCGGCGCGGACTTCCGCGCGTTCGACCAGATCGACAACGCTCCCGAGGAGCGGCAGCGCGGCATCACGATCGCGATCAGCCACGTCGAGTACCAGACGGCGAACCGCCACTACGCGCACGTCGACTGCCCCGGTCACGCGGACTACATCAAGAACATGATCACCGGCGCCGCCCAGATGGACGGCGCGATCCTGGTCGTGTCCGCCGCCGACGGCCCGATGCCGCAGACCCGCGAGCACATCCTCCTGGCCCGCCAGGTGGAGGTCCCGAGCCTGGTCGTCTTCCTCAACAAGGTCGACATGGTCGACGACGAGATGCTCATCGACCTGGTCGAGATGGAGGTGCGCGAGCTCCTCAGCAAGTACGAGTTCCCCGGCGACGACATCCCGGTCGTCCGCGGCTCGGCCCTCAAGGCCCTCGAGTCGACCAGCGACGACCCGGAGAACGACGACTACGCCTCCATCAAGGAGCTGATGGACGCGGTCGACTCGTACATCCCGACCCCGGCGCGCGAGACCGAGAAGCCCTTCCTGATGCCGATCGAGGACGTCTTCGGCATCAAGGGTCGCGGCACCGTGGCCACCGGCCGTATCGAGCGTGGTGTGGTCAACACCGGCGACACGGTCGAGCTGGTCGGCATCCATGAGAAGACCCGCGACCTGGTCGTGACCGGCGTCGAGATGTTCAAGAAGACGCTCGACCAGGGCCAGGCCGGCGACAACGTGGGGCTGCTCCTGCGCGGCATCGAGCGCGACGAGCTCGAGCGCGGCCAGGTGCTGGCGAAGAAGGGCAGCGTCAAGCCCGGCACGAAGTTCAAGGCCGAGGTGTACGTCCTCTCCAAGGAGGAGGGCGGCCGCCACACGCCGTTCTACGCGGGCTACCGGCCGCAGTTCTACCTGCGCACGACGGATGTGACCGGCGCGATCATCCTGCCCCAGGGCGTCGAGATGATCATGCCGGGTGACAACGTCAACATCGACGTCGAGCTGATCACGCCGATCGCCATCGAGCAGGGCCAGCGGTTCGCGATCCGCGAGGGTGGCCACACCGTCGGCGCCGGCGTCATCACCGAGGTCACCGGCTAGCCATCATGGCCAAGCAGCGCATCCGCATCCGGCTCAAGGCGTACGACCACAAGCTGCTCGACCAGTCGGCCGAGCAGATCGTGGAGACCGCGCAGCGCACCGGCGCCGACGTCGCCGGCCCGGTGCCGCTGCCGACTCGGATCGAGAAGTACACCGTCATTCGAGGCCCGTTCGTCCACAAGGACGGCCGGGAGCAATTCGAGATCCGGACGCACAAGCGCCTCATCGACATCATCGACCCGTCCACCAAGACGGTCGATGCGCTGATGCGGCTGTCGCTTGCGGCCGGCGTCGACATCGAAATCAAGATGTGAACCGCCTGCGACGGGGCGACCCGTCGCAGGAAGTTCCGCCATCAGACCAGAAGGGAAACCACCAACAGTGCCGGCAGGATTGATCGGGAGGAAGCTCGGAATGACGCGCATCTTCGCGGACGACGGAAGCGTCGTCCCGGTGAGCGTCATCGAGGCTGCCCCGAACACCGTCACGCGACTTCGCTCCGTCGAGACCGACGGCTATACGGCCGTGCAGCTCGGCAGCGGGACCGCGAGGCGCTCGACGAAGCCGGTTGCCGGCCAGTTCAAGCACCTTGACAAGGACCAGCAGCGCCCGAAGGACGTGCGCGAGTTCCGGCTCGACGCGACCGATGGCTACGAGGTCGGGCAGCAGCTCGGCGTCGACGTCTTCGCCGCGGGTGAGCTGGTGGACGTCATCGGCGTCAGCAAGGGCCATGGCTTCACGGGTGTCATCGCGCGCCACAACTTCCGGCGCGGACCGAAGTCGCACGGCTCCGACCACCATCGCGCGCCAGGATCCATCGGCGCGGGAACCTATCCCGGCCGGGTCTGGAAGGGCACGCGCATGGCCGGCCACATGGGCAACGAGCGCGTGACCGTGAAGAAGCTGAAGGTCGTCAAGGTCGATCCCGAGCGCAACCTGATCCTCGTCAAGGGGGCGGTGCCGGGAGCGCGCAACGGCCTCCTGCTGGTGCAGAAGGCGAAGTGACGATGCCGCAGACGACGACGATCCTCAAGGCCGATGGCGCCGAGGCCGGCAAGCTCGAGCTTGCCGACAGCCTCTTCGGCGCGCCGGTCAACGAGTCCCTCATCCACCAGGCCGTGGTCCGCCAGCTGGCGGGACGCCGCCTCGGCACCTCCGACACGCTCACGCGTGGCGAGGTGCGCGGCCGCGGCGCCAAGCCGTGGCGGCAGAAGGGGACCGGCCGCGCGCGGCAGGGCACCAAGTCGGCGCCGCACTGGGCCGGCGGCGGCGTGGTCTTCGGGCCGCACCCGCGCAGCTACGACCAGAAGATGCCGGCCAAGATGCGACGCAGCGCCCTGCGCGGCGTCCTCTCCGCCAAGCGCGCCGACGACGAGCTGCGCGTGGTCGAGGGCTTCGGCATCGACCAGATCAAGACGAAGACGATGCTCGAGCGGCTCGCCGCCTGGAAGGCGGGCGGCAAGGTGCTGCTGGTCCTGCCGGCGCGCGACGAGAAGGTCGAGCTGTCGTGCCGCAACCTGCGCGAGGTCCGCGTGGTGCTGGCCGACAGCCTGAACGTTGTCGACCTGCTGGAGGCCGATACGGTCGTCTTCACCCGCGACGCGCTCGAGCGCGCTCAGGAGGTGTACGGATGACCGCCAGCAGCGTGCACGACGTGCTCCTGCGCCCCGTGATCAGCGAGAAGAGCACGCTCGAGGCCGAGCGCAACAACTACACCTTCGCCGTCGCGCGTGACGCGAACAAGTTCGTCATCAAGGCCGCCGTCGAGACCGAGTTCAAGGTCACCGTCCTCGGCGTGCGGGTCGTCAGCGTCCGTCCCAAGCAGAAGCGGCGTGGCCGCCGAACGATGGGGATGGTGCCGGGCTGGAAGAAGGCCATCGTGACGATCGCGCCGGGTGACAAGATCGAGCTCTTCGAGGCCGTCTGACATGCCACTTCGCAACTACCGACCCACGTCGCCCGGCCTTCGGGAGATGACCCGCTCGACGTTCGAGGAGGTCACCACCGATACGCCGCACAAGCCGCTCACCGAGCGGCTGGTTCGGCGTGCCGGCCGCAACAGCCAGGGCAAGCTCACCGTTCGCCACCAGGGTTCCGGGCACAAGCGGCTGTACCGCGTCATCGATTGGAAGCGCGACAAGTTCGGCGTTCCGGCACGGATCGCGACGGTCGAGTACGACCCGAATCGCTCGGCGCGCATCGGCCTCCTCCACTACGCCGATGGCGACAAGCGCTACATGCTCCTGCCGCACGGCCTGGGCGTCGGCGACACGGTCGCCGCCGGTCCGGACGTCGAGGCGCGCACCGGCAACGCGCTGCCGATGAGCCGCATTCCGCTGGGCACACAGATCCACAACATCGAGCTGGTCGCCGGCCGAGGCGGGCAGATCGTGCGGAGCGCCGGCAGCAGCGCGCAGCTGCTCGCCAAGGAGGGCGACTACGCCACGATCCGCCTCCCGTCGGGCGAGGTGCGCCGCGTGCGCATCGAATGCATGGCCACCATCGGCCAGGTCAGCAACCTGGACCACGAGAACCAGAAGATCGGCAAGGCCGGTCGCGCCCGCCACATGGGCAAGCGGCCGACCGTGCGCGGATCGGCGATGAACCCGCGCGACCATCCGCATGGTGGTGGCGAGGGCAAGCAGCCGACCGGCATGCCGCCCAAGACGAAGTGGGGCAAGCCGGCCATGGGCCTGCGCACCCGGGTCAAGAAGAACAAGTCAAGCACGCTGATCGTCCGCCGACGATACGGGCGAGGTTAGGGCAGAGAGATGAGTCGTTCCGTCAAGAAGGGACCATTCGTCGACGCGCGCCTGCTCGGCCGCATCGACGACATGAACAAGCGCAGCGAGCGGAAGGTCCTCAAGACCTGGTCGCGCGCCAGCGTGATCTTCCCGCAGATGATCGGTCACACGATCGCCGTCCACGACGGCCGTCGGCACGTGCCGGTCTTCATCACCGAGAACATGGTCGGGCACCGGCTCGGCGAGTTCGCACCGACCCGCACCTACCGCGGGCACGCCGGACGCGCCACCGAGCGCTCGTCGGCGCTGAAGTAGGGGATCGATGCAAGTCAGCGCCACCGCCAAGTACATCCGCATCAGCCCCCGCAAGGTGCGGCTGGTGACCGACCTCATCGCCGGCAAGCCGGTCGAGGAGGCCGCGGCGATCCTGCGCTTCCTGCCGAACGCGGCGGCGAAGGACGTTGCGAAGGTGCTCAAGAGCGCCACGGCCAACGCGGAGAACAACTACAACCTGTCGGCCGATGAGCTGCGCGTGGTGAGCGCGGTGGCCAACGAGGGCCCGACCCTGAAGCGCGGACGACCGCGTGCGCAGGGCCGCTACTTCCAGGTGTTGAAGCGAACCAGCCACATCACCGTCGCGGTGGCTGACCGAGAGGAGTCGTAATGGGCCACAAGGTTCACCCCTACGGCTTCCGGATCGGCATCATCAAGCCCTGGCTGGCGAAGTGGTACGCGGATCGCGACTACGCCACGCTGCTCCAGGAGGACATGCGGATCCGGGAGCTGGTCGCCAAGCAGCTCTCGAACGCCAGCGTGAGCCAGGTCGAGATCGAGCGCGGCATCAACCACGTCACCGTGACGGTGCACACCGCCAAGCCCGGGATCGTCATCGGCAAGGGCGGCGCGAACGTCGAGGCGCTGCGCACGAACGTGGGCAAGCTGACCAACAAGAAGGTCAAGCTCGAGATCAAGGAGATCCTCCAGCCGGAGCTGGACGGCATGCTGCTGGCCCAGAACGTGGCGGGGCAGCTGGAGCGGCGCATCGCCTTCCGCAAGGCGATCAAGCAGTCGATCCAGCGCACCATCAAGGCGGGCGCCAAGGGCGTCAAGATCCAGGTCTCCGGTCGCCTCGGTGGCTCGGAGATGAGTCGCACCGAGTGGGACAAGGAGGGACGCATCCCCCTCGGCACGCTGCGCGCCGACATCAGCTACGGCGTCGTCCACGCGCACACCACCTACGGGCGCATCGGCGTCAAGGCGTGGGTCTACCGCGGTGAGCAGCTCGGCGAGCGCCCGGGGAGCGCCCGTACGGAGCCGCGCGCTCCGCGACGCGGCACCGCCCCTGCCCGCACGCGCGGCGCGCGTGCGGCGACTGCACGACCGGAGGACGGTGGCGTGCCGACCGCAACCGCCGTCGAGGAGCCGGCGCCGAAGCCGCGCGCGCCTCGACGCACGTCGAAGGCGGCCGTCGAGCCGACGCCCGCCGAGCCGGAGACCGCGGCTGACGCGCCGAGCAAGGCCACCCAGGCCGCCGCGACTGCATCGACGGCCGATCAGACCGAAGCGCCGGCGGCTGCCACGGCGGCGGACACCGAGCCTGCGGCGGCATCGGCTCCGGAGGTCGGTCCGGCGGGCGACGGCGCCGCGGAGGCGGCCGGTTCGGACGCGCCGGACGCATCGGCATCCGAGCCGAGCGACAAGGAGTCCTGACGATGTTGATGCCAAAGCGGGTCAAGCACCGCAAGGTGCAGCGCGGCCGTCGCGCCGGGCTGGCCAAGGGCGGAACCACCGTCAGCTTCGGCGATTTCGGCCTGATGGCCGAGGAGGTCTGCTGGCTGACGAGCCGCCAGATCGAGGCCGCTCGACGGGCGATGACCCACCACATCAAGCGTGGCGGCCGCGTCTGGATCCGGGTCTTCCCGGACAAGCCGGTCACCAAGAAGCCGGCCGAGGTCCGCATGGGCTCCGGCAAGGGAGCACCCGACCATTGGGTCGCGGTGGTCAAGCCGGGCCGTGTCATGTTCGAGATGTCGGGCGTGCCGGAGCCGGTCGCGCGCGAGGCGATGCGCCTCGCCGGCCACAAGCTGCCGATCAGCACGAAGTTCGTCATGAAGGAGGGACTCGAGCATGGACATCAGTGAGGTTCGTGCCCTCTCCGACAAGGACCTCGAGGGCGCGCTTCGCGATGCGAAGCAGGAGCTGTGGAAGGTCCGCTTCGACCTCGCCACGCGACAGGAAAGCAACTACAGCAGGCTGCCGGCGACGCG
>JAICRD010000071.1 GCA_025937535.1 Chloroflexota bacterium
ACAGCTCCAGGATGGAGATGTCGAAGGTACCGCCACCCAGGTCGTAGACCGCGATCTTCTCGTCCTTGGTCTTGTCCAGGCCGTAGGCCAGGGCCGATGCGGTCGGCTCGTTCACGATCCGCTTCACATCCAGCCCGGCGATGCGCCCGGCATCCTTGGTCGCCTGGCGCTGGGTGTCGTCGAAGTAGGCCGGGACGGTGATGACCGCCTCGGTGATCTTCTCGCCAAGGTAGGCCTCGGCGTCGCCCTTCAGCTTCTGGAGAATCATCGCGCTGATCTCGGGCGGGCTGAAGGTCTTGCCGTTGGCGAGCTTGACGACGACGCCATCGGACTTGGGATCCTTCATCACCTCGTACGGCACCAGGTCCTTGCTGTGCTGGACCTCGGGATCGTCGAAGCGGCGCCCCATGAAGCGCTTGATGCTGAAGATGGTGTTCTCGGGGTTGGTGATGGCCTGTCGCTTGGCGACCTGGCCGACCAGCCGCTCCCCGCTCTTGGCGAAGGCGACGACCGATGGGGTGATGCGGCCGCCCTCCGCGTTGGTGATGACCTGCGGCTCGCCGCCCTCCATGGCGGCCACGACGGAGTTCGTCGTGCCCAGGTCGATGCCGATGATCTTGCCCATGTGTCGTCAGTGCTCCTTCGGGTTGTTCGCCACTCGGACGAGGCTCGGCCGGATGACCCGGTCGTGCAGGCGGTAGCCGCGCTGCAGCTCGCCGATCACTTGGTTGTCGGGATGGTCGGCGGTCGGCTCGTGGACGACCGCTTCGTGCAGGTTGGGGTCGAACGGCTGCCCGACGGCCTCGATCGCTTCGACGCCTTCGCTCTCGAGCACCGTCCTGAGCTTCCGATCGACGAGCCTGACGCCCTCGATCCAGCCCTCGTGCGCGTCCGCCGGCACGTTCTCCAGGGCCCGGTCGAAGTCGTCGAGGACGGCCAGGAGCTTGCCGATCAGGATCGCGTTGCTGAACTGGCCGACCGTGGCGCGCTCCTCGTCGGTTCGACGCTTGAAGTTCGCGAAGTCGGCCGCCGAGCGCTGCCAGTTGTAGAGGTGCTCCTCGTTCTTGGCACGCACGTCCGCCAGCTCGCGCTCGAGCTGCTCGATGCGCTCGGCCAGCTCCAGGCGCGAAGGCGTCTTGACGGCGTCGGCCCGTTCCTGTGCGCGGGTCTTGGTCTGCGGCTTGGCGCCGCCGTTCCCCCCGCCGTTGGTCGGTTGATCGGTCATTGAGGTTCGCCGTACTCGCTGTTGATGAGCTCGTTCATGAGCGTTGAGATGTACCGCACGGTGGGGATCGCGCGCGGGTAGCGCATTCGTGTCGGGCCAAGTACCCCTAGCAGGCCGAGTGCCCGATCCGGTGCACCGTACGGAGCGAAGACGAGGCTCACCTCGTGCATCGCGTCGTTCGTGTTCTCGTGGCCGATGATCACGTGCACCCCGCCCCGGCGGGTCAGCACCGGCACGAGCTGCTCGAGGAAGTCGGAGCGCTGGATGACCTCGAGGATCGGCCGCAGCTTCGTCCCCTCCGCGAATTCCGGCTGCTCGAGGACGTTGACGATGCCGTCGGTGAAGACCTCCTCCACCACCACCGCATCGGCTTCCTCGAGCTGTCCGGAGACGACCTGGCCGATGTGCGCCGCCAGCGCGGGCAGCTTCGCGGCCCGTCGGCGGACCTGCGGCGCCGACAGCCCGGCGAGCTCGGTGTTCAGCAGGGCGGCCGCGGCATCGAGCGCCGCCTGGTCGAGCGCCTCGTCGGGCAGCTCACGCTCCAGCGCGTAGCGATCGAGCCGCCGCTGGCTGACGTTGCCGTCGGCCAGCACGAGCACCAGCAGCCGCGTCCCGTCGGCCAGCGCAACCAGCTGGACGTGGCCGAAACGAGCGCGGCGCGAGCGCGCCGGCGTGACGACCGCGGCGGATCGGGTGCTGCCCGCGAGGATCGACGCGGCCAGGCGCAGCCATTCGTTGCTCGTCAGCTGTACCTGGCTGAACTGGTGCCGGATCATGAGCCGGTCGGTCGTGTCCAGCTCCGCCTCGCGCATCAACGATTCGACATAGAGCCGATACCCGAGGTCGGACGGCACCCGTCCGGCACTGGTGTGCGGGTGGCTGAGCAGCCCCAGCGCCTCGAGCTCCGCCATGGCGCTCCTGACCGTCGCCGGAGAGACGCCCAGTCCATAGCGCGACACGAGCGACTTGGACCCGACGGGCACGGCGGTGAGGACGTAGTCCTCAACGACAGCGCGAAGCACCGATCGCTGGCGATCGGTCAGCTCGACGGCCGGGCGGCCGCGGGCGCGCTCGCGCGCAATCCGTTCGTCGGTCATTACGCCTCCTGGCGGTGGGTTTGGCACTCTCAGGCGTAGAGTGCTAACGAGTGCTCGACGGCATGGTACCGCTCCGCGGAAGGCAGTGTCAACGCCGCCGGCGGAGCCGGGCGAGCACGGATTCCCCTCTCGGTGACAGCCGGTAACCGGGGCGCAGGCTCTCGGTCAGGCCGAGCTCCTTCAGCTTGCGGACGTCGAGCTTGAACGGCATCTTCTCGCGCCCGAACGACGCCGCCAGCTCGACCGCAGGCGTCCCCGGCCGCTCACCGATGGCGGTCAGCACCGCACGTGTCCAGGCTCCATGGCGGCTCACGTGGTCCAGGCGGTCCAGCCGGCGGACGATGTCGTTCAGCTCGTCGGCGCTGGGGAGCGCCTCTCGCAGGGCAACGCGCGGGTCAGGCCCGACGAGCTCGAGGCCGATGCGGAAGATCGGCCGCTCCGGCCGCCGATCGAGAACGGTGAGCAGGCGCTCGAGCGAGGCGAAGCCGGCGCGCGACGCGTCATCTTCGGCCAGCTCTTCGCGTGCGACGACCTCGACCGAGGTAAAGCCGATGACGCCGAGGGCGGTTCGCTGCCGGCCTCCCGCCTTCACCCTCGGCCGATCCCAGCGCCGGAACGCTCTGTCGATGGACCCGTCCGCCACGCCGCGCAGGACCCAGAGCGGCAGCATCATGGCGCGAAGGCCACGAGCACCTCGCTGGCAAGCAGGCGTCCTCGAGCCGACAGCCGCAGCACGTCGCCGTCGGCCTCCAGGAGCTCAGTGCGCCGGCCGTCGGCGACCGCATCGGCGTACCGCTCCATCGGATCCGTGCCGAACTCGGCCTCGAACGCCCGACGGCTGATGCCGTCAACCCGCCGCAGGCCGAGGGCGACGGCCTCGAAGGCGCGCGTGTCCTCGTCGAGCGTCTCGTGGCCCGCCAGTGGGCGTTCGCCGGATTCGATGCCCGCCAGGTATGCGTCGATGTCGCGGGTGTTCCAGGATCGTACGGCGCCCCCGTCGTACGAATGCGCTCCGGCGCCGACGCCGGTGTATGCCCGGCGCGCCCAGTACGCCGCGTTGTGCCGGGACTGCCGCCCGGGGCGCGCCCAGGAGCTGAGCTCGTAGTGCTGGTAGCCGCGATCGGCCAGGAAGCGCTCGGCCAGGCGGTACTGGTCGGCCGCCAGCGACTCGTCCTGGCGCGGCACCATCCGGGTGCGCCAGCGCAGCGCGCCCGGACGGGGTGGTGCCGCCCACTCGTCCGGCTCCAGAGCGAGCTGGAGCGCGTAGCAGCTGAGGTGATCGGGATCCAGCGCGATGGCCATCTCCAGCCCCTCGCGCCAATCGTCGAGCGACTGTCCGGGGATGCCGTAGATGAGGTCGATGCTGATGTTGTCGAATGCCGCGGAGCGCGCCGCCGCAAAGGCCTCGCGTGCCTCGCGCGCCGTGTGGCCGCGCGCCAGCGCGTGGAGATCCTCGTCGCGCAGCGACTGGACGCCAAGGCTGATGCGCGTGACACCCGCGGCGCGCAGGCCTGCCCAGCCAGGCGCCTCGCGGGCGCTCGGATTCGCCTCCAGCGTCACCTCGTCGACGGTGGTGCCGCCCCAGCGGCCGAGCGCCGTGTCGATGATCGCGGCCACCTGCTCGGCCGCGAGCAGTGACGGCGTGCCGCCGCCGAAGTAGATCGTCCGGAGCTCGCCGGGCGCCGGCCGAATGTCGATCTCGGCGAGCAGCGCATCGGTGTAGCGCGGGATGTCGTCAGCGCGGCCGCCAACCGTCACGAAGTCGCAGTAGGCGCACACCAGCCGGCAGAAGGGGACGTGGACGTACAGGTGGTGCGGCGCCGTCATCGGCGCAGTGTAGGACCGCTCGCCAGACGGCTTGGCTCGTCCTGCCGACGGTCCAAGCTCAGATCGGTCGCTGGCGCAGGCGCCCTCCGGCGAAGGCGAAGAGGGACATCGTCACCGCGAAGTGACCGACGATGGCCGGGATGACAGAACCGGTCTCGACCGTCGCCACGCCGGCCGCCCAGCCAAGGAGGACGGACCCGGCCAGGAAATACCAGTCGCGGTCGCGCCAGAGTCGCCGATGGGCGAGGCCGTACACGAACGCCTGGAGCGCGATCGCCCAACCGGTCGGCACGCCCGCGAACAGCAGCATGCCCAGCACGATCGAGCGGAACTGGAGCTCCTCGCTGAGCGCGTTGGCCGCGGCGCCCAGCACCCGCGACGGCAGCAGCTCGACCGGCAGGGGCAGGATGCTGCCATAGCGGAGGAACGCCAGCGCCACGCCGTTCAGGAGCGCGACCATGACGAACAGCAGCATCACCGGCAGCATCGCGCCGGTTTCGCCGCCGGTCAGGAACAGCTGGTTGCGCCCCGACGGCAGGATCACCGCGATGCCGATCGCGAAGCCGATGACGAGGATGTAGTAGCTGACCGGTCCCATCCAGGGCGTCCGGTAGCGGAAGTAATCCGAGCGCGTGATGCGCTCCGAGTCGAACCTCAGGAGGACGAGGAAGAGCGTCAGGCCCAGCGCGATGGCCAGGCGCAACGAGTCGAAGAAGCTCATCCGGCGCTTTCGTTCATGCGCAGCACGGCGAGGAAGGCCTCCTGCGGAATCTCGACCGAGCCGATCCGCTTCATGCGCTGCTTCCCTTCCTTCTGCTTCTCGAGGAGCTTGCGCTTGCGCGTGACATCCCCGCCATAGCACTTGGCGAGGACGTTCTTGCGCATGGCCCGGATCGTCTCGCGGCTGATGATATGCGAGCCGATGGCGGCCTGGACCGGCACTTCGAACATCTGGCGCGGGATCAGCTCCTTGAGCTTCTCCACCAGCGCCTTGCCGGATCGATAGGCGTTCGACCGATGCACGATCAGGCTCAGCGCATCGACCGGCTCGCCGCTGACCAGCACGTCGAGCTTGACGAGGTCACCCTCGCGGTAGCCGATGTACTGGTAGTCGAGGCTGGCGTATCCGGATGATCGGCTCTTGAGCTGGTCGTAGAAATCGATGATCAGCTCGCCGAGTGGCATCTCGAAATGGAGGTTCACCCGCGTCGGGTCGAGGTACTCCATGTTCTGGAACTCACCGCGCCGCCCGGTCGCCAGCTCCATGAGCGGCCCGATGTACTCGGTCGGCGTGATGACCTGTGCTGCGACCCATGGCTCGCTGATCCGCTCGATCTCGCCGACGTCCGGCATCTGCGCGGGGTTGTCGACCTCGATCTCGTGCTCGCGGTGCAGGAGCTTGACGTGGTACTCGACGCTCGGGGCCGAGGCGATGAGGTCGAGGTCGAACTCGCGCTCGAGGCGCTCCTGGGTGATCTCCATGTGCAGCAGCCCGAGGAAGCCACAGCGGAACCCGAAGCCCAGTGCGGCCGACGACTCCGGCTCGTAGACGAAGCCCGCGTCGTTGAGGTGGAGCTTGTCGAGAGCGTCGCGCAGCTCCGGGTAGTCGTCGCCGCGCAGCGGGTACAGCCCGGCGAAGACGAGCGGCAGTGGCTCCTTGTAGCCGGGCAGCGGCTCCGGGGCGGGGGCGACGGCATCGGTCAGGGTGTCGCCGACCTGTGCCTCGCGGATGCTCTTCAAACCGGTTGCCACGTACCCGACCTCGCCGGCGGTGAGTCGCTTCGTCGGCACCGGCTGCGGCCGGAAGTAGCCGAGCTCCAGGATCTCCGACTCGGCGCCGGTGGCCATGAACCGGATCCGATCGTGGTCGTGGAGGGTGCCGGCCGCCAGGCGGACGTAGGCGACGACGCCCTTGTACTGGTCGTAGTGGCTGTCGAACACGAGGGCGCGCAGGGGCGCGCGGGCATCGGCCGCTGGCGCCGGGACGCGCGAGACGATCGCCTCGAGGATCTCGGTCACCCCCGTGCCCTCCTTGGCGCTGACCAGCAGTACCTCCTCGCGCGGGATCGCGAGCGTCTCCTCCAGCTCGTCCATGACCATCTCGGGATCGGCGCTGGGAAGGTCGATCTTGTTGATGACCGGGATGATGGTCAGGTTCTGCGCCATGGCCAGGTGGACGTTGGCGAGGGTCTGCGCCTCGATCCCCTGCGTCGCGTCCACCACCAGGATGGCGCCCTCGCACGCCTGGAGGGATCGGCTCACCTCGTACGTGAAGTCGACGTGGCCGGGCGTGTCGATCAGGTTGAGCGCGTAGGTCTGGCCATCGGCGGCGTCGTAGTGCAGGCGCACGGCACGGGCCTTGATGGTGATCCCCTTCTCACGCTCGAGGTCCATCGAGTCGAGCACCTGCGACTGCATCTGGCGCCCCTCGACGGTGTGGGTCACCTCGAGCAGGCGGTCGGCCAGCGTCGACTTCCCGTGGTCGATGTGCGCGACGATGCTGAAGTTGCGGATGCGCTCCGGGGGGATCACGGGGCCGAAGTCTACCGGGCGCGGTGCGGGCGCGTTTGTGGCGCGTTGGTGCGCGATGACGCGGCGCGCGGTTACCGGATGGCGGCGCCCCGACGTGAACGTTGTGCAGCTCGCGGCACGTTATGCGGCCGCTGAGGCTGGTCGGCGCCCGCGTCGAGCGCGAATCAGGGGCGCATCGGTCACATCGGCTGGATATCGTGCCCTCACGAGCGCAATTTTCCAGTCGGAGCATCGCGACTCGAAGAATTGGCCGATATCGACCGGAATTTCAGGTTACCCGAAGGCCCTGTGTCCGATACCTGGGCGTCGCGCGGGCAGACTCCCAGGAAGCTCCACGCCACGGCCCGAGGGCCGTGGCGGCGATCGGTCTAGGGCGCGGGTGGCGTCGGCGGCGGAGGCTCGGTCGGCGGAGGCGGAACGTCGCCCTCACCGGGCGGCGGCGGTGGCGGCTCCGGTGCGGCCTGGGTCACCACGGCCGGTCCGACGGCGACGATGCCGTTGACCGTTCGATACGAGCTGAAGTACGTGTTCTGGTGGATGAGGTTGCCATTGGCGTCGTAGACGTAGCGCGTGCGGCTGACGTCGTGACCGTTGTGCGGGTACTCGACGCGGCGGCTCGTGCCCGGCGCCATGCTGCCATCGACGACGGTCGTATCGGTGGCGACGCGGTGGTTGCTGGTCACCGGGTTGGTGATCACCACGCTGCGACCGGTCGGAATGCTCCACAGCTGGAACGTGACGAAGCCGTTGCCGCCGAAGCCTCGGATGACGATGACGTTGTCGGTGTCATTGGTGAACGTCATGTCCTGGACGAAGTTGTCGTCCATGTAGACGGTTGCGTCCAGGCCGTCGGGATAGCGGTCGATGTAGTAGTAGTGGTTGGCGCGGACGCCCATCTCGAGGCCGGCTCGCAGCGCGGCGTTGAAGATGGTGGTCGAGGTCGAGCAGATGCCACCGCCGATGGCGCCGCCCGCCACGCTCCGGCCGCCGATGATGACGCCGCCATATTGGAAGCCACGCTCGACCGTGACCGGACCGATGCTGCCCCAGAAGCTGAACGTCTCGCCGGGCGCAAGGTTGCGACCGTCGATGTCGCGCGCCGGGATGTTGATGTTGTTGCCGTAGCCGTTGCCGTCGCCGGGCACGTAGTAGGTCGTCCAGCTCGAGATCATCTGCATCTGCGGCAGCTGCGCCTCTGCCTCGGCCGTCGTGAACGACGGCTCGGTGACGTCGACGGCGAGCCCAAGCGAGGCGACCGATCCGCCTGCGGCGCGCTCCTTCAGCGCGTCGACGAGGCCGGCGACCGTCTCGTCGACGTTGAGGGCTCGGCCATCCTGGCCGGCGATGACCCCGCCCAGGCCGCCACCGGCGCCGACGGCGATCTGCGCGTTGACGGCGTCCTGGTTGATGTCCTCGGCGAGCGCACCGACCGCCGTGGCGACAGCGCCCGTGTCCAGCCGCGCGGTGTACGACAGCTCTGCCTCGGGGCCGAAGGTGATCCAGCTAGCAATCGTGTCGGCGTCGAGCGGGAGGGACTCCTGGTCGGCGCCCGGAATCGCAAGCTCGAGATCGTCCACCATCGCGGTCGCCGCGGCGGCCGCCGTCTCGGCCATCTCGGTGTCGACGATCGGCGCGACGGTGGCTGGCGAAAGCTCGACCACCACGTCCGCCGGGTCGGGCGAATCGACCGCAGCTGCCAGTGCAGCGCTGACGGTTTCGGGATCCACGACGGTGCCGAGCTCGGAGTTACGGACCGTGAACGCGGTGCCGTCGCGGAGCACCGCCCCTTCCACCGGCGGATGGCTCACCGCCTCGGCAACCGACGCCGAGATCGAGGCAAGCGCCTCATCGTCATAGGCATGCACGACGACCGGCAACGCCGTGGCATGGGCGAGCGTCCGAAGGCGGCTGATGCCGTCGGTCAGCGGATTTCCGCCGCGGCCGACCGACAATGCGGAGTCGAGCATCGCGTCCATGTCGTAGCCGCGGCCGAGATCGGCGTAGGCGACCCGCTGCTCCATGTCGGCGACACGGATGACGGCCTCGCCGGCGGCGAGAGACGGAAGCTGGGCCGCGAGATGCTCGGCAGCCTGTGCCCGACTCAGCCCGCCCACCGGAACGCCTCCCACGGAGACGCCGCGCAGGACGTTCGCGCCGGCGGATGCGCCGATGGCGGTCGCCATGCCGACGAGGACCAGGAGGCCCAGCGCGAGGGTCGCGCCGAAGCCGATGAGCATCGAGCGCCGCGCTGGCGCGGTCGCGACGGGACGCATGAAGCGGCGCGGGAGCGTTGCGGTAGTCATGGCAGCTTGCTTGGGAAGACGTTCTGTCGCGCGCGACCGTTGCCGATCGGGCCACGAACCGGCGCCGCCCGGTAGCACGCGGACGTCGCACTCCCCTCTCGCAGGTTGTCTCCTCAGTGGACCATGTTGGGCGTCAGGGTACAGGCGCGCCGAACTGCGTCGCGCGGATTGTCGCCGCTGCCCGCCGATCTGTCGAGTGGTCCTTGTGGAGGCTCACTGCTATACTCCGGTGCTCCGCAGGCGCTCATCGTGAGATGGGTGTCGCTGTGCCGAATACACTCGTGAGCTGAGGACCCTACGTGGCAAGAACGGCCCGAACCTGGAAGGGCGCGCGCACGCCCTCCGCCCTCAAGCGCGTGCGCCAGTCGCTCCGACGCCGTGCTGTGAACCGCCGCACCCGGAGCGAGGCGAAGACGCTCGTCCAGCAGGCGTCTGAGATCGCCCTCGGGCGCTCGGACGGGGATGGCCCGGAGGCCGTCGCGGCCGCCATCAGCGCGCTCGACAAGGCCGCTGAGAAGGGCATCCTGCATCCGAACAATGCCGCGCGTCGCAAGAGCCGGCTCATGGCGAAGGTCAACGCCGCACATCTGCTCGACGGTGCTGCTGCCGGCACGACGGCCACGGCGAAGAAGCGGACGGCCGCGAGCAAGACGGCCCAGCGCAAAAAGGTCGCCGCATCCAAGGCATCGAAGGCCGCCGCCGGCAAGGCCGCCGATCGGCCGCGCACGGC
>JAICRD010000179.1 GCA_025937535.1 Chloroflexota bacterium
GCTCTTCGCCTTCGGGCTGCGCATCTTCCAAAACGTGGCGCTCATTCGGCGCCACTTCCTGTAGGCTCGAACGAAGGTTCCGCGCTCGCGCGGCCGATCCAGGAGGCAACTTGGACAGGGAATCGGTCCTCGTCGGCATCGACGCGGGAACGACGAAGGTCACGACTCTCATCGGTGAGGTCGGCCGCAGTGGTGACGTCAACGTCATCGGCTACGGCATTGCCCCTTCGGTCGGCATGAAGAAGGGGATGGTCGCCAACATCGACCAGACCGTGAACTCGATCGCCTCGAGCGTCGAGAAGGCCGAGCGCCTCAGCGGCTACAAGATCAGCTCGGCCTTCGTCGGCGTCGGCGGCTCGCACATCAGCTCCCAGAACTCCCGGGGCGTGGTCGCCGTGTCCGGGCACAAGCGCGAGGTGAGCCGCGAGGACGTCGCGCGCGCCACCGAGGCGGCGAAGGCGGTCCAGGTGCCCTCCAACCGCGAGATCCTGCACGTCGTGCCGCGCGGCTACATCGTCGACGGCCAGGAGGGAATCAAGGACCCGCTCGGCATGTCGGCCGTCCGGCTCGAGGTCGAGACGCACATCGTTGCCGGGGCGGCGACATCGGTCCAGAACCTGTCGAAGTGTGTCACCGGCTCGGGCGTTCAGATCGACGAGATGGTGATCAGCTCGCTGGCCGCGGCCGAGGCGACCCTGACCGATACCGAGAAGGAGCTCGGCGTCCTGGTCGCCGACATCGGCGGTGGGACGACGGACATCGCGATCTTCGTGGACGGCGCGGTCTATCACACCGCCGTGCTGCCGGTCGGCGGCATCAACGTGACGAACGACGTCGCGATCGGCCTTCGCACCTCGCTCAACCTGGCGGAGGAGATCAAGATCAAGCACGGCAGCGCCAACCTCGCCGATGTCGAGCCCGAGGAGCTGCTCAACGTCGCGGTGCTCGGCGAGTCCGGCGGCCAGACGATCCAGCGGCGCAAGCTGTGCGAGATCATCGAGGCGCGCATGGGCGAGATCGCCAGCCTCATCCGCGAGGAGGTCAAGCGCTCCGGCCACGCGGGCATGCTGCCGGCGGGGGCGGTCCTGACCGGCGGCGGGGCGAGGCTCGCGGGCGTCGAGGTCCTGGCGCGCGACACGCTCGAGATGCCGGTGCGCATCGGCTCACCCCAGGGCATCGGCGGCCTGATGGACCAGATCGGCAATCCGGCCTTCTCGACCTCGATCGGGCTGCTGCTGTGGGGCGCTCACCACCTCGGCGAGGAGCCGATCGGCTACGCCAGCGGCAACGGCATGAACCCGCTGTCGCGGGTCGGGGAGTGGGTTCGGAACCTGTTCCCGGGCTGACGAACACGTCGGTCGGGCCCGTCAATCACGGTGCGGGCGCATCGTCGTGGGCCAGGCGCTCGGTGAGGCCGTCGCGCCAGGCGGGCGGCTCGGTGACCTCCGACCAGTAATCGGTCTCTCGCCGAACGAGGCCCTCCCGGAGCTCCAGGAGCTTGACGCCGTACCAGTCGCTGCCATCGGCGTATCGCATCCGCGCCTCGCCGATCCAGACGTCGCCGCTGCCGGCCACGCGCACCACCGTATTGGCCGGAGTCACGATGTAGCGGTCCTCGGCGCCGATGACGCGCACGGGGTCGAAGCTCGGATAGCCGCCGGGGTAGCGTTCGCGCAATTGGCGGTAGGCGGCGTTCGAACGCACGATCTCGCCGGTCGCCGGCCAGCGGTGCTCCCAGTCCGGCGCGCGCATGGACTCGAGCGCGTCCAGGTTGTTCCGCGCGTTCGCCTCCAGGTAGCGCCGGACGAGCTCGGCATTCGTCACGCGCGGAGCATACGACCGCTGTCGAGCGGTCCGGGGTGTCATTCGTGGACAGAGTGGTGGGCGTTTCCACACCGGGTTTCCGGCTGTGGATAACTCGGTGGTGCATTGTGGAAAAACTGCCGACGGCGCCGATGGCGGATCGCTAGAATCGGTCAAACCCGTCGAAGCCCTCGGGTTGACAGCCAGCCACACTGCCGTGCAGAGGATCACCCGACATGCCGCTCCGGTCCGATTCCGAGAACTTCGCCCTCATCAAGGTCATCGGCGTGGGCGGTGGCGGCTCCAATGCCGTCAACCGGATGATCCGCGCGGAGATGATGGGCGTCGAGTTCATCAGCGTGAACACCGATGCGCAGGCGCTCCTCCAGAGCGACGCGCCGCACAAGATCCGCATCGGCGACAAGATGACGCGCGGCCTCGGCGCCGGCGCGGATCCGTCGGTCGGCCAGCGGGCCGCGGAGGAGGACTCGGAGAAGATCTACGAGGCCCTCAAGGACGCCGACATGATCTTCATCACCGCCGGCATGGGCGGCGGCACCGGGTCGGGCGCGGCACCGGTGATCGCCGAGATCGCGAAGGATCTCGGCTCCCTCACGGTCGGCGTGGTGACCAAGCCGTTCAGCTTCGAGGGCATGCGCCGCAAGCTGGTGGCCGAGCAGTACACCGAGCTGCTCAAGGAGAAGGTCGACACCCTCATCACCATCCCGAACGATCGCCTGCGCGAGGTGGTCGACAAGAAGACCTCGATCGTCGACGCGTTCCGGGTCGTCGACGACGTCCTGCGCCAGGGCGTGCAGGGCATCAGCGACCTCATCACCGTCCCCGGCCTGATCAACCTCGACTTCGCCGACGTCAAGACGATCATGCGCGATGCCGGCAGCTCGATGATGGGCATCGGCATGGGCACCGGCGAGAACCGCGCGGTCGAGGCGGCCAAGGCGGCGGTCATGAGCCCGCTCCTGGAGGTCAACATCACCGGCGCCCGGGGCATCCTCTTCAACGTCACCGGCGGCAGCGACCTCGGCCTGTTCGAGGTCAACGAGGCGGCCGAGGTGATCAAGGAGGCCGCCGATCCGGAGGCGAACATCATCTTCGGCACGGTGATCGACGACCGCATGCGCGACGAGGTCAAGGTCACCGTCATCGCCACCGGCTTCGACCCGGCGAAGAAGACGAAGCCGCAGTCGCGCTATGGCGCCGAGTCGGCCGGCGGGGTCGAGCAGGTGCTCGACGACCGAAGCCGGGAGATCCTGGCCGAGATCGAGCGTGACCGTGAGCAGCGCCAGAGCCTGGAGGAGCAGATGGGCACAGAGTCGCCCTTCGCCCGCCCGTCCGAGCGTGAGGCGACGGAGGTCCGGCCGGCAGAGCGCCGCCCACTTCCTGTCGGAAATCTCGAGCAGCGCCCCGCGTACAGCGAGACCGACCTCGACATCCCGAGCTTCCTGCGCCGCAAGAACGACTAGGCCGATGCGGGCCTCCGGCCCGTCGACCGACACCGATGAGCCCCGGCCGAGCGCCGGGGCTCAGTTCGGGTGCGGGGATGCGGCGCGGCGCCCGGCGCGGCGTTGCGTCGGTTTCCGGCGGCTGCTGCTGCGGACGCTTTCGCCAGATACCAACCAGGGTCGGCGTAGGCGACGTGGATGAGCAGCGGACGCCTCCGCAACCGTCGCAGCAGGCCCCTGGTTGGTACCTGACGGCAAATACCGGCGCGGAGCGGTGGCAACGTTGCCTAAGCCGACCGTGATTGGCAGGTGGCACGATACGCCGGCATGAACGACCCGAGCGCGGAGCAGATCCGGAGGCGCCATGACGCGCTCCTCGATCGGCTGCGTGCCATCTCGGAGGCGGGCGGTCACGATCCGGCTCGGTTGCGCATCGTTGCGGTCACCAAGGCGCACCCGATCGCGGTGGCACGCCAGGCGATGGAGGCCGGCCTGACACGACTGGGCGAGAGCCGCGTGCAGGAGGCGGAGCCGAAGATCGCCGCGCTCCCGGACATCGAATGGCACTTCATCGGCCGCATCCAATCCAACAAGGCTCGGCGGGTGATCCGCTCGTTTGCGGTGATCCATTCGGTCGACTCCGTCGACCTGCTCCGGCGCCTCGACCGCCGTGCCGCGGAGGAGAATCGGCGCTCGCGCGTCCTGCTCCAGGTCAACGTCGCGGCAGAGGCGTCGAAAGCCGGCCTGGCACCGGATGGCCTCACCGCCATCGTGGCCCCGACGAACCTCGACCTCGTCGGGCTGATGACGATCGCGCCGATGGGTGCGTCGGAGCAGGAGGCACGCGCCGTATTCGGGCGGCTGCGCGAGCTCCGCGACCGGCTGCAGGAGGCAGCTGGCATCGGCCTGCCCGAGCTGTCGATGGGTATGAGCGCCGATGCCGAGGCGGCTGCCGCGGAGGGCGCGACGCTCGTCCGGATCGGGACCGCGCTGTTCGGGCACCGGCACTAGCGGCTATCCTTCTCGGCCGTGGAGAGCGTGCTCGTCAACTTCGTGCGGCTGCTGATCACCGTGGTGTGGTTCCTGCTCATCGCGCGCGTCGTGCTGAGCTGGACGAACCCGATGGGCGGCGGCGGAGTGGTCGCCTTCATCTACCAGGCGACCGAGCCGATCCTGGCGCCGATCCGCCGCGTGCTGCCGCCGACGAGCGGGATCGACTGGTCGCCGCTGGTGGCCATGCTGCTCCTCGGCGTGGTCCTGCGCATCGTCGTTCGCCTGTAGCGCCGTCGGCGCTGATGGCAGAGATCCACGTCA
>JAICRD010000155.1 GCA_025937535.1 Chloroflexota bacterium
CCCGTGGTAGGTGCCGGTGAAGCCAAACAGGGCGCGGTGCTCGTTGACCTGGCGGACGGATCCCTCGTCGAAGCGTTCGCTGATGCGCCGCGCGCGGTTCGGGTCGCCCGGGAGCAGGACGAGCGGCGCGTAGTCGCCCTCCTCGGCGCGAAGGTGGATCTGAGGCATCGCGCCTAGCCTAGTCGAGCGCGGCGAGCTCTCGTTGCGAAATCGCTCGGGCGAGCCGGCCGGCGACCACCGGCCGGCCCTCGAGCACGGCGACTGCAAGCCTCGCGTGCAACTCGTGCAGCTCCTCGTCCGTCGCGCAGTCATTCGCCGCTGCCACGAGCGCGGCCATCAGCCGATCGCCCACGCGCCGATACAGGCTGACCGCCAACTCGGCCTGGTTCAGGCTTGCAGCGATGGCCGCGTGAAAGGAGAGGTCGGCCTCCACGAAGCGGTTCGCCCATCCGAATCGGGCGTGCTCCCGCTCTGCTGCCAGGAACGTGAGGTCACGGACGCGGCGCGGAACGGCATGGGGCTCGGCTGCCATGACGGAGGCGGCCACGGCGATCGCTGCCCGCTCGTCGATGCTCGCGCGCATCAGCGCCAGTTCATGGACGCTCGCGTTCTGGCAGGCGTGGTTGAGCATCGCGGCGCCACTCGTGGGCCGGCTGACGTAGACCCCGTTCCCGTGCACGATCCGGACAAGCCCGAGAGCTGCCAGAGCGTGGATCGCCGCGTGAATGGTCGGCACGCTGACGCCGTACAGCCGTGCAAGCTTGCGAAGGGGTGGCAGCGGACGGTCGAATGCGAGGGCGCCCGCCACGATGCGTCGCCGAAGCTGATCACAGATGGCCTGCGGCAGCGGCTTCGCCCTGCGGTGTCGGAAGATGGCAGCTTCTGCCCATTGAGTGTTCAAGACTCTTGAACACTGACACGAGCCCGATTACTGGCAGCTTATGCGGCGCTTACCAGGGCGGCATGAACGCGCGCGACCGTTGTCAGCTGCCTCGCGCTAGCATCGGTCCTGACGATGACCACCACATGGGCCGATGAGCTCGCCTTCGCCACGGATCTCGCCCGCCGCGCGGGCGCCGTGCTGCTCGACAGCTACGAACGCGTCGAGACGATCGACTACAAGAGCAAGCGCGACGTCGTCACGAATGCCGACTTTGCCTCCGAGCACCTGGTGGTCGACGCGATCAAGGCGCGGTACCCGAACGACGGCATCCTGGCCGAGGAGTCGGGCGAGCACGCGGGCACCCTTCGGGACGATGGCACGAACAACGGCCGCACCTGGGTGATCGACCCGCTCGACGGGACTGTGAATTACGCCAACGGCATCCCGTTTTACTGCGTCAGCATCGGCCTTGTCGTCGACAACACGCCGGCGGTCGGGGTGGTCCTGGATCCCGCGCGGGACGACCTCTACAGCGCGACCGCCGACGGAGGTGCGGAGCTGGACGGCGAGCCGATCCATGCCTCGACCAAGGACCAGCTGAGCGACTATGTCGTCAGCCTGGCAGTCATCGGCCGCGGCGGGCTGTCGCGTGAACGGCGGATCGCGCCGCGCATCCGCATCCATCGGCGCATGGGAAGCGCGGCACTGGCGCTGGCGTACGTCGCAAACGGGCGCTTCGATGCGTTCATCCAGAACGGCGGCCTCTCGCCGTGGGACATCGCCGCAGCCGGGCTGATCGCCGAGCGTGCGGGCGCGGTCGTCACGGACATCCGCGGCGGGCCGTGGTGGAATCCCCGCCAGACGGGCCCTCGCGCCAACGTCGTGGCCGCGCCGCCGGCCCAGCACGGCCCGCTCCTCGAGCTCCTGGCCAGCCTGCGGACCACCGTCCAGACACGTCGCTGAGGCCGCGCGCGCCGTCATGCCGTCGAAAGCACCCGCGCGAACATCCCGAGCGTCAGTGCCGTGGCGCCCCAGACCCGAACGCCACCATACCGATACGCCCCGGCGCGCACGATCAGCCCGCGCGCCTCGAACTCTTCGACGCCGATGACGTCGGGATCGAACAGCGCGGCCAGCGGCAGCTCGACGATGGCGGTCACCTCGGCGTCGTGCGGCACGAGCGTCGGTCGTTGCGAGACCGTGCCGACGAAGGGCCGCAGCTCGAAGTTGCTGACCGGGATCCAGACGTCGTCGAGATGACCCACGACTCGGACCGATTCGGCCGCCAGCCCGATCTCCTCCCAGGCCTCGCGCAAGGCGGCGGCTTGCGCATCGGCGTCGGAGGCGTCGACCGATCCACCGGGGAGCGAGACCTCGCCGGCGTGCGCGCGGAGGTCCCCGTGACGAACCGTGAGCGGGATCACCAGGCCATCGTCTCCGGGATACAGCACCAGCAGCGTGGACGCCGGGCGCGCGGGTGGGAAGCCGGTGCGGTCGAACCGGCGCCGCGTGACCTCCCCATCACGCGTGCGTGGCAGGAGACGCTCGTCGAGGGGAATGGGGCGGGCAGCGCGCGCCAGTGCATCGGCGATGGCGTCCTGCCATCCGGGCCCAGCGCGTAGTATTCGGTCCATGACCCAGGCGCACCTCAATCGTGACCAGCGCGTCCGCGATGTGCTGTACCGCACGCGCATCCTCGTCAACCGTACGCCGCATTTCACCCCGGGAACGCGGAAAGAGGCGAACCGGGCGCTCGACATCCTCGAGCGTCAGCTCGGGCTGAACCAGGTCAACGCGACCGAGGCGGCGCGAGGCATCGAGCTGCTGAACCGCGCGCATGCGTCGCTGGTCTTCGGCCTGCTCAGGAACGAGGACTTCTCGGATCGCTTCGCGCCGGCGCTCCATCGGTTGGGCCTGCGCGGCATCACGGATCGGCTCGACGAGGTGCCATCCTCGGTCATGGCCATGCCGATTGCCGGACCGACCGGCGGCCGCCTGCATCGTGACGACCTGCCCGCCGACGAGCGCGTAGACGCCGACGGCCGGCCGCTGCCGCCGCCACCGGGTTACTACTAGGGCGCCCCGGACGAGGGCTTCCCGGCAAGGGCGTGCACCAGGTGCGCGTCGGTCGGCGTCGACCCCAGGCCCAGTCGCTCGCCGACGACCGCTGGCAGCGGCGGCTCGAGGTACGTGGAGCGCAGCGCCTCCCAGGACGACGGGGCGAAGACATCGTCCGGCGAGCCGTCCAGGATGACGGTGCCGGCGCGCAGGACCACGACCCGCTCGAAGGTCTCGGCCACGAAGCGCATGTCGTGGCTGATGGCGACCACGGTCCGTCCGTCGGTTGCGGCGTCCTTCACCACCGTCCGCACGCGCTCCACGCCGCGAGCATCCTGTCCGGTCGTCGGCTCGTCGAGCACCAGCACCGGTGTGCGCATGGCAAGCACCGATGCCAGCGCCAGCAGCTTGCGGCGCGCCATGCCGAGGTCGTACGGGTTGGTCGCCTCGTCGCCGGTAAGGCCGGTGACGTCGAGTGCCGCGGCGACGGCGTCATGCAGATCTGTACCGGAGCGGCCGAGGTTGCGCGGACCGAACTCGACCTCGGCCCGCACCGATCCGGCGAACACCTGGCGGTCGGGATCCTGAAAGACCAGCCCGACGCGAGAAGCCAGCTGCGCCACCGTCATGGTCGAGGCGTCCTGCCCGTCGACCATGACCCGCCCCGCGGTCGGCCGCAGCAGTCCGTTCAGGTGGCGCACGAGCGTCGTCTTGCCACTTCCGTTCTGGCCGATGAGCGCGACGCGCTCGCCGGCGCCGATGTGCAGGTCGATTCCGTCGAGCGCCCGGACGGATCCCTCGCGGTACACGTGGACGAGCCCTTCGACGGCGAGGTCAGTCATGCAGCGCGGCCTCGTACCGTTCGCTCGCCACGCCGGCCGCGGCCAACAGCCGCCCCAGACGGACCGTCGACGGCTCGGCGACGCCGAGCTCCGCCAGCGCCGAATCGCGCAGGACGTCGTGTGCCGGGCCGCGTAACGCGACGCGGCCCTCGCGGAGCGCAAGCACCTGGTCGGCAACGGCGGCCAGCAGGTCAGTCTTCTGCTCGGTCACGAGGATGCTCGCGCCGTCGGCCGCCAGGCGCGCGATCGCGTCGCCGACCAGCCGCGTGCCGGCCGGGTCGAGCTGGGCGGTCGGCTCGTCGAGGATGAGGTGCTGCGGACGCATGGCCAGCAGCCCGGCCATCGCCACCAGCTGCTGCTGGCCGCCGGACAGGCGCCGCGGGTCGCGTTCGGCGAGCTCGGCGATGCCCAGCGTCTCGAGGGCCGACCACGTGCGCTCGATCACCTCGCCGCGCTCCACCGCCAGGTTCATCGGCCCGAAGGCGACCTCCTCGAACACGGTCGCGGCCACCTGCGACAGCTGCGTCGCCGGGTTGGCGAAGCCGATGCCGATGCGTTCGCTGAGCCGATGCATCGGCCAGGCGTCGACGTCCTCGCCGTCGAGGGCGATCCGTCCGCGCACCTGCCCGCCCACCGTCCGCGGTGCGAGGCCGCTGGCGACCAGGCACAAGGTCGTCTTGCCCGACTCGGACGCGCCGACGACCCCGACGACGGTGCCGTCGCGCAGCTCGAGGTCGATGTCGAGGAGCGCCGGCCGCCGCGAGCCGGCATAGCGGTAGCCGACGCCGGCGAGGGCCAGCGTCACCGCCAGGCTCCGGTGATCCGCGCGACGATGAGCGCCACGAGCGCCACGACGAGCGCCCAGCGGAGGGCCGCCTCGATGATCGAGTCGGGCGGCGCCCACAGCAGGGTTCGGCGGCCCGGTCGCGTGAACCCCCGGGCCTCGAGCGCCATGGTGCGCTCCTCGACCTCGGCCAGCGAGCCGAGAATGACCGGGCCGACGATCGGCACGACGCCCCGGACGCGTCGCCACACGGATCCCTCGGTGTCGAGGCCCCGTGCCCGCTGCGCCGCGGTGATCTGACCGGCGCGGTCGACCATGGCCGGGACGGTCTGGACCGACGCGTTGGCCACGAACCCGACGCGCGGGCTGATGCCGCGCCGCTCGAGATCGACGACGAGGTCTGCCGGCCGCGTGGTCAGGTAGAAGAGCGTCACGGCGCCCGAGATGGCGAGGATGCGCACCAGGATCTCGACGGCGAAGGCAAGGCCCTCCGCCGTGGCGGTGATCGGACCGAGGCGCAGCAGCACCGTCTCCGCGCCGGGGAAGAAGAAGAGGTTGACCAGGAATGCCGAC
>JAICRD010000195.1 GCA_025937535.1 Chloroflexota bacterium
CCTGGTCCAGCCCACCTGCCGGCCGGTGAACCAGTCGATCATGGAGCTGCTGATCATGATCGACGCCTTCAAGCGAGCCAGCGCGGGCCGAATCACGGCCGTCATCCCGTACTACAGTTACGGTCGCTCGGACAAGAAGGACCAGCCGCGGGTGCCGATCACCGCGCGCCTGATCGCCGACATGCTGACGGTCGCCGGCGCCGATCGGGTCCTGACCATGGACCTGCACCAGGGCCAGATCCAGGGCTTCTTCAGCATCCCGGTCGACGAGCTCACGGCCGTCAACCTGATTTGCGCGCACATCAAGGCCAAGCAGCTCGACGACGTCGTGGTCGTCAGCGAGCTCGGATTCGCCAAGAAGGCGCGCAACTTCGCCGAGCTGCTGTCGGCACCGCTGGCCATCGTCGAGAAGCGCCGGCTCGGCAACCAGGACCGCACCGAGGTCATGAACATCATCGGCGAGGTCTACGGCAAGACGGCGGTCATCATCGACGACGAGATCGACACGGCCGGCTCACTGCTCGAGGCGGTCGGCGCGCTCAAGGCCGCCGGGGCGGGGGACATCTACTCGTGCGCGACCCACGGCGTCTTCTCCGGAGCTGCGCTGGAGCGGATCGCCGAGAGCCCCATCACGGAGATCGTGGTGACCGACACCGTGCCGTTGCGGGCCGGCATCGACGACCCGCGCATCACGGTCCTGTCCGTCGCGCCGCTGTTCGGCGAGGCGATCAAGCGGATCCATCGCGGCGAGAGCGTCGGTGCCCTCTTCAGCTCAGAAGTGCGGATGGTCGAGGAGATGACCTTCTGGGACGACAGCGACGACGAGCCCGAGGCCGCCGCGCCGGAGCCCTTTCGGGTGAGCGCCGGCTGAGCGCCGCACCATGAGCGACGTCCGACTCGGGGTTCTGCTGTGGAGCCAGGCGACGGACTGGCCGTCCTTCGAGCGCGGTGCCACGCGAGTCGAGGAGCTCGGCTACGACTCCCTGTGGACCTGGGATCACCTGTACGCCATCTTCGGCGACCCGTACCAGCCGATCTTCGAAGGGTGGACGACGCTCGCCGCCTGGGCGAAGGTCACGAGCCGCGTCCGCCTCGGCCTGCTGGTCGGCGCCAACACCTTCCGCAATCCGGGACTGGTGGCCAAGGAGGCCGCGACGCTCGACCACATCAGTGACGGACGAGCCGTCCTCGGGATCGGCGGCGCCTGGATGGAGCCGGAGCACACGGCCTACGGCATCGAGTTCGGCAAGAGCCCGGGTGAGCGGCTCACCTGGCTGGACGAGTCGGTCGGTGCCATGCGAGCGCTGCTCGACGGCGAGTCCGTCACGTCCCCGGCCGGCGGCCGGTATCGGTTCGAGGATCTCCGGCTGCTGCCGCGGCCGCTCCAGGACCACCTGCCGATCATGATCGGCGGGTCGGGCCGCCGGAAGACCCTGCGCACGGTCGCGAAGTACGCCGACCAGTGGAACGCCATGGGCAGCGTCGAGAAGCTGCGCGACGCGGAAGAAACGCTGCGACGGCACTGCGACGACGTCGGCCGCGACGAGTCGCAGATCGAGCGCACGGCGGGCTGCAAGCCGATCATCCGCGACACCGAGGCCGAGGCACGGCGTGTGTGGGAGGCGCAGATGGCCCACAACCGGACGCCGATGAGCGACGTCGAGGACGACGACACCTTCTGGGTCGGCACGCCGGAGCAGGTGGCCGAGAAGATGATCGAGCGGCGCGAGCTCGGCTTCAGCACCTTCCTCGCCGAGCTGGCGGCACCGTTCGATGACGAGACGCTCGACCGCTGGATCGGTGAGGTCAAGCCGATGGTGGACTCGGCCTAGAGGGGCCGCGAGCGCATCGGTCTATACTCGGCCTCCCGATGTTCAAGTTCCTGTCCCGCCTGGGGGACTCCAACGAGCGGGAAGTCCGAGCGCTCCAGCCGATCGTCGATCGCATCAACGCGCTCGAGCCCGAGATCCAGGCCCTTTCCGATTCCGAGCTTGCCGCGAAGACCGATGAGCTCCGCGCGCGCCTGCGCGACCAGATCGGCGACATCCTCATCCCGATCGAGCTGCGCGAGACCGATCCGGACGAGGACGCCAGCGAGTCGGCGCTTGCCGGCGCCGATGCCGCGCGGCTCGCCGATGAGCTGAAGCAGCAGCGCGAGCGCGAGCTGAAGCAGATCAACGAGGCGCTCGACGAGATCCTGCCGGAGGCATTCGCGTCGGTCCGCGAGGCGATGGTCCGCGCGCTGGGCAAGCGCCACTACGACGTCCAGATGATGGGCGGCATCGTGCTCCACCGCGGGGCGATCGCCGAGCAGCGCACCGGCGAGGGCAAGACCTTCGTCGGGCCGCTGGCCGCGTTCCTCAACGCGCTCGTCGGACGCGGCGTGCACGTCGTGACGGTCAACGACTACCTGGCCAAGCGCGACGCGCAGTGGATCGGCGCGGTGTTCCATCGGCTCGGGATGAGCGTCGGATCCATCCAGCACGAGGGTGCGTTCGTCTTCGACCCCGACTTCGTCGCCACCGACGAGCGGCTGCGCGAACTGCGGCCGGTCACCCGGCGGGAGGCGTACGCGGCGGACGTCACCTACGGCACCAACAACGAGTTCGGCTTCGACTTCCTGCGCGACAACCTGGTCATCGACCTGGGCGGACGCTCGCAGCGTGGCCACTTCTTCGCGATCGTCGACGAGGTCGACAACATCCTCATCGACGAGGCGCGCACCCCGCTGATCATCAGCGGCAACGCCGAGGAATCGGCCGACAAGTACCTCCAGTTCGCGCGCCTGGTCCCCCGGCTCAAGGCCGAGGAGGACTACATCGTCGACGAGAAGTTCAAGCAGGTCGCCATCACGGAGGCCGGCACCGACAAGATGGAGTCCTGGCTGGGCGTCGAGAACATGTTCGCCGACGACTTCAGCTTGGCCCGGCACCTGGAGCAGGCGCTCAAGGCCGAGGTGCTCTACAAGCGCGACAAGGACTACGTCGTCAAGGACGGCGAGGTCATCATCGTCGACGAGTTCACCGGACGCCTGATGCCGGGCCGCCGATGGTCCGAGGGCCTGCACCAGGCGGTCGAGGCCAAGGAGGGCGTCGCCGTTCGATCGGAGCAGCGGACGCTGGCGACCATCACGTTCCAGAACTACTTCCGCATGTACGACAAGCTGGCCGGCATGACCGGTACGGCGGAGACCGAGGCCGAGGAGTTCGCCAAGATCTACGGCCTCGAGGTGGTGGTCATCCCGACCAACAAGGACATGATTCGCGCCGACTACGCCGACCTGGTGTACGCCACCCAGAAGGGCAAGTGGAACGCGGTCATCGACGAGATCGCCGAGGAGCATGAGAAGGGCCGGCCGGTGCTGGTCGGCACGATCAGTGTCGAGATCAGCGAGATGCTGGGCGAGATGCTCAAGCGGCGCGGCATCAAGCACAACGTCCTCAACGCCAAGTTCCACGAGAAGGAGGCCGAGATCGTCGCGCAGGCGGGTCGGTCAGGGGCCGTCACCATCGCGACGAACATGGCCGGCCGCGGCACCGACATCCTGCTGGGCGGCAACCCGGAGGTGCTCGCGACCGAGCTGCTCCATAAGCAGGGCACGAACGTGCTCGAGGCGACGCCGGATCAGTACGCCGCAGCGCTGCGCGAGGCCGAGGCCATCTGCGCCGAGGACAAGGAGCGCGTGCTGGCCGCCGGCGGGCTGCACATCCTCGGCACAGAGCGCCACGAGGCGCGTCGCATCGACAACCAGCTGCGCGGCCGTGCCGGCCGCCAGGGCGACCCGGGCTCGTCCCGGTTCTACCTGTCGCTGGAGGACGACCTCATGCGCCGGTTC
Organism: Chloroflexota bacterium; assembly: GCA_025937535.1. Lineage (GTDB taxonomy): Bacteria > Chloroflexota > Limnocylindria > QHBO01 > QHBO01 > JACDBZ01. The sequence continues at coordinate 3,836 of JAICRD010000195.1, forward strand.
GCATCGGACCGGGTGCAGGGCATCATGCGCACCCTCGGCTTCACCGAGGACGTGGCGCTCGAGTCGAAGATGGTGTCGCGGACCATCGAGAACGCGCAGTCGCGGGTCGAGGGCTACAACTTCGACACCCGCAAGCACGTCGTCGAATACGACG
>JAICRD010000124.1 GCA_025937535.1 Chloroflexota bacterium
ACGTCGAGGATGCGGTCATCGGTCACGGGTTGCTCCTTTGGAACTTGGGTCCGCTCCAGGCGGACGAGGTGATGCATGACGCCGTTGATGCGCTCCGCCTCGCGGGGCGATTCGTGCCGCAGCTCGGCGTACGCCACCGCGGCGAGCTTGTTGGCCGCCTCGGGATCGCCAAGATCGCCGATGCGCCGGAGGGCCCGGACGAGGATCGCCACGAGTGGGTCGCGACGCGCTTCTGCCACGAAGCGCTCTAGCCGACCAGCTCGTGCATGCCGGCCAGCAGGCTGCCGACATCGACCGACGCGTCGGCCGCGAGGGCGGGCAGCAGCAGATCGTTCTCCTTGGTCAGGTGCGACTCGAACAGCGCCAGGATGGCGGCCGCCGTGGTCGCCACCGTGACCGCATCGGTCGCCGCGCGAAGCTCGCTGACGTGGGCGATGAGGCTGCGATGCTCGTCGCGCATGGCACGGACCAGCAGCGCCGTCAGTCCGCTGTCGCCCGCGGGGTAGAGCGCCCTCTCTTCTGCCGATGCGTGCGGGAGGAGCTCGCCGTCGAGGTACTCGAGCAGCGACCGCTGAACGTCGCCGTGCCACTCCCCGCGCCGAACCGAGTTTTCCAGCGCGGTCACGCGCGCCCGCAGATCGGATTGCAGCTCGGCGTGGTGCGTCCTGATGGCCGCGACGGCCTCTTCATCGGACATGGACATGAGCGTCTCCTCGAAGGTCGTTGGGGTTCCTGCTTGAATTTTTACGTTACTTCTCGTAATAATGCAAGCATGACCCCACCGATGCGCCATCGCGCGCTCGCCGGCGCCTCGCGCGCGCGGCTGCTCGCCGTCCTCCGTGCGTCGACGGAGCCACTCGGCATCGGCCACCTGGCCGATGCGGTCGGCCTCCACCCGAACACCGTTCGAGCCCATCTTCAGCAGCTGCTCGATGCCGGCCTCGTCCTCCAGGAGACGGCCAGACCAAGTGGTCGCGGCCGGCCGGCGCTGCGCTTCCGAGTCGATCCGGACGCCGGCGACGACGATCCGGAGCCGTATCGCGCCCTGGCCCGGGTGCTGACCGAGCAGCTTGCCGAACGCCCCGATGCGGGCGCGGAGGCGACGGCCGCCGGTGACCGATGGGGTCGCGGCCTCGCCGTCGATCTCGCCCCCGCCCCGAGTCCCGCGGACGGCATGCAACGGATGGTCCAGCTGCTGGACGATGCCGGCTTCGCGCCGGACGCACCGGATGGCACCTCCGCCATCAACCTGCGCCGTTGCCCGTTCGGAACGCTTGCCGCGGGCCGCGAGCGCGTCGTATGTGGCGTGCACCTGGGCCTCATGCGCGGTGCCCTGCAGGCGGTCGGCGCGCCGCTCGAGGCAACCCGCCTGGAGCCGTTCGTTCGGCCCGATCTCTGCGTGGCCCACTTCCAGGCCAGAGCCAGTGGCTGACGAGCGCATGGACGTGGCCGCGCTGCTGGGGCGGCCGGTCGCCGAGGATGACCTGCTGGACCGGCTGCACTCGGTGATCGACCCTGAGCTGGGCGTCAACATCGTCGATCTCGGGCTGGTCTACGGCGCGGAGGTGATCGACGGTGTCGCACGGGTCCGCGTCACCACCACGACGCCAGCGTGCCCGCTCGGCTCCTACATGACGGGCGAGATCCGGCGCGCCCTCTTCGACGTCGACACCGTGCTCGACGTCCAGGTCGAGGTCACCTACGAGCCGCGCTGGTCGGTGGACCGCATGACCGACACGGCCAAGGCGCAGCTCGGATGGCCGGTCTGACCACATCGCGGTACGGGCTCCTGACGCTCGGCGGCATCGGCCTGCTGGCGGGACTGACCGGTGCGCTGGTCCTGCTCGGTGTGCCGATGCCGGCCCCCGCTCGAGGCCTGGGTGCGGACCACGGCGTGCTCATGACGCTGGGCTTCCTCGGCACGCTCATCTCGCTCGAGCGTGCCGTCGCGCTGGGCCGCGGCTGGGGCTATCTCGCCCCGCTGCTGACCGGCGCGGGCGGGCTGGCAATCATCTCGGACGCGCCGGCGCTCCTGGCGCTGACGCTCTTCACCGGTGGTGCCGCCGCCTTCGTGGCGATGTACGTCGCGTTCGACCGCATCGAGCGCTCGCTCCATACATCGGTGCAGGCCGTTGGTGCGCTGGCCTGGCTCGGCGCCGCCATCCTTCTGCTGGGCGGGCGCTCGGCGGCGGAGGTCGTTCCCTGGCTGGCGGCGTTCCTCGTCCTGACCATCGCGGGCGAGCGGCTCGAGCTGTCGCGCCTGGCCCAGCTCACCAACCGTGCCCGCATCGGCTTCGTGGCCGGTGCCGCACTCTTCTGCATCGGGGTCGCGATGAGTGTCACATCGGCTGATGTCGGCATGCGGGTGGCGGGCATCGGGCTGGTGGCCCTGGCGGTTTGGCTCGCGCGCAACGACGTCGCCCGCCGAACCGTGCGGATGGAGGGGATGCCACGCTTCGTGGCGCTGGGCCTGCTGAGCGGATACGCATGGCTCGCGGTCGGCGGTGCGTGCTGGCTACTGTTCGGCGCGACGCCAGGCGGGCCTGCCTACGACGCGATGCTGCATGCCATCTTCCTGGGCTTCGTGATGTCGATGGTCTTCGGCCACGCGCCGATCATCCTGCCCGCCGTGCTCGGCACGCCACTCCCCTACCGGCCGCGCTTCTACCTCCACCTTGCGCTGCTGCACGTCGGCCTGCTGCTGCGCATCGTTGCCGGAGACCTCCTGGGATCCGAGGTCGCATGGCGAGCCGGCGGCATCCTGAATGTCGCCGCGCTGCTGCTGTTCGCGACATCGTCTGCGGTCGCCATCGCCCTGGAGCGCCGGGCCAGCCTGCGTGCGGTTCCTGCTCCATCCTCCTGACCGTGACACGCACCGTCATCCATACCGTCGGCCACGGCAGGCGCACGACCGATGAGCTGACCGCGCTCCTGAAGGCGGCGGGCGTCGAGACGCTGATCGACGTGCGTCGGTACCCTGCGGGGCGCCGCCAACCACACCTCTCGCGGGAGCGGCTCGCCGTGGACGTCCCCCAGCGTGGCCTCGACTACGAATGGTGGGGCGAGCAGCTCGGCGGTCGTCGCACCGCGGACGCCGAAACCGTTGCCGCGAGCGAGTGGCGCAACGTGGCCTTCGCGGCATACGACGCGTACACGCACACGCCGCCCTTTCGGTCAGCGCTGCAGGCGCTCGAGGCTCGAGCTCGCGCCGGCGAGGCGATCGCGATCATGTGCGCTGAGACGCTCTGGTGGCGTTGTCATCGGCGTCTCATCGCCGATGCGCTCGTCGCCGATGGCGTTGCGGTAGACCACCTGATCAAGGCTGGTGCGGCGTCGAGCTACCACACCGGATGATCGCCGGCGAGCATCATCTCTACCTCGAGATCGATCTCCTCTTGCTCGGGGAGGTGGCGCGGCCGCCGGTTTCGAAGGTCGTCTCGCGTCTTGCGGCGAACGCGTCCGGACGCATCCCGATCGGTGGGAGGGGGTTGATACGGTCCAGCCGTCCGCCGCGGTAGCTGGCGACCGGCGAGCTGGCGCAGCCGGGCGGCGAGCTGACGCTCGCTGGGCCGTCGTGCCAGCGGCCGAACGGAAACGGTGAGCCCGTCGTTGGCCTTCTCCGCGAGTCGCTGGAGCAGATCCGCGAACTCCTGGTGTGCCTGTCCACGTCCGGAGATCTCCACGTGGCTGAGATCGGCCACCTTCTCGGCAACGTCCGAGAAGTACCGCCGCATCTCGCCCAGGTGACGATTCTCGGTCCCGTGGCCGCCGACGCGACCGCCACCATAGGGGCGAGCCGGGCCGCGCCGCACCGCGCCGACCGCCTTCCGGCGCTGCGGGACGCCGCTCTCGATCCACTCCAGGACCGGCTCATCGTCCCAACGGACGACGGCGGCATGCCGCGCGTCGATCCAGATCACGCCGACCTCGTCGGGCGCATCGGTTGCCTTCATCTGGGAGCCTCGCTTCGAACTCGACGTCGCTGGGAAGCGTAGCCCCGCGAGCACCTTCGTGCCCGTGCCCTTATGCCGCTTCGGCGAGGGGGACGTCGGGATCGGTGAGGCGATTGGGGTCGACGCGGCGCTCGGACTCGACCAGCTCGGTGAGCTCGTCGCCGTAGTCCCACAGGTTGGCGTTCATGGCGGCCACGACCCGGCCATCGGCAAGCCAGAAGGCGAGGAACTCCCGCTTGGCGAGATCGCCGCGAACGACGACCTGGCCCCACTGCGGCGCATAGCCGCGGTACTCCATGCCCAGGTCGAACTGGTCGGAGTAGAAGTACGGCGTACGGGTGTACGGCTCGTTGGCGCCGGCGATGTTCGCCGCGGCGGCCAGCCCCTGCTGGATGGCGTTGTCCCAGTGCTCCACGCGGATGTGGCGGCCGAAGCGCGGATGCCAGGCGGCGGCGATGTCACCGGCGGCGTAGATGCTCGGCACCGCCGTGCGCAGATACTCATCGACGGCAACGCCGTCCTGCTTGATCTCGAGGCCTCCGCGCAGGGCGAGCTTCGTGCGCGGGATCGCGCCGATGCCGACGACGACCAGGTCGGCCGGCAGGCGGGTGCCATCGTCCAGGCGTACGGCGCTGACGGTCCGCTCGCCTTCGAAGGCGGCGACCGTGCCATTGGTGATCGTCACCCCGTGGGCACGATGCAGCTCGGCGTAGACCGCGCCGATCTCGGGGCCCAGCACACGCTCGAGCGGCTGATCGGTATCGGAGATGAGCGTGACCGCATGCCCCATCTGTGTCAGCGAGGCGGCCACCTCGGTGCCGATCCAGCCGGCGCCGATGACCATGATCGCCTTGGCGTTGCCGGCGGCGGCACGAAGCGAATCGGCGTCCGCAGCTGTGCGCAGCAGGTGGATGCCGTCGAGGTCGGAGCCAGCCAGGGTGAGCGCTCGAGGGGCCGATCCGGTAGCGATCAGCAGGGCGCCGTAGGACAGATCGCTTCCGTCATCGAGGTTCACGCGGCGTGCGACCGGGTCGAGCTGGACGGCCCGACGCTCACGCAGGAGCTCGATGCCCTGGCGCTCGTACTCGTCGGCCGGCTTGACGAATGCCTTCTCGATCGGCTCCTCGCCACGAAGGTAGGCCTTCGACAGTGGAGGCCGCTCGTACGGCAGCTGGGGTTCCTCGCTGACCAGGACGATGCGGCCCTCGACGCCCCTCTCGCGAAGGGCGAACGCGGCCGTCGCGCCTGCCAGTCCCCCGCCGACGATGACCACCGGATCGTGCTGATTCATGAGTCCTCCGGATGTCTGGGAGCCGATTCACGCGGTCCGCACGAGCGGCGTTGCGCAATCTATCGCTAATCTTCACTATTTTAACACAACTCCGGGAGGCTGTGGGGCGTTCGCCAGCGGGGGCCCGCGGGGTTGCGCCCGAAGCGGGCGGCGCCGTACAGTCATCGACGGCGTCCGCCCGACGCCCAAGCTCCGTCCGGGTCCCTGCGCGACCCGCTCGAGGAGCCAAAGGGGATGATGTCCTCGGGCGAGCATCGGTCATGGAAACCTGAAGGCCGTCGCTTCGGGGCGCAGGACCGGCTCGGTGGCCGGAGGGCATTTCAGATGACTGAGCAGAAGCACCTCAAGGCGCTCATTCGGGCGCGGATGCAGCGCACCGGCGAGTCGTACACCGCCGCTCGCGTGCACATCGTTGAGTCCACCTCGCCGTTGAGCGTCACGCTCGAGCGTGAGATCCGCGCCCACGACAAGCACTGCATGACCGCCGTCTTCCTTCCCGGAGACGATCAGATCATCAGCGGCGGCTTCGGCGGCCAGGCACGGATCTGGGACCTCGACGGCAACCCGATCGGCGAGCTGAAGGGACACGAGCAATCGGTCAACGTCATCCGCATCTCGGCCGATGGCGCGACCGCCATCACGGCCAGCTCGGACAAGACGATCCGCGCGTGGGACCTGCCGGCTCGGGCGGAGCGGGCGATCATCGGTCGCCATCGGCGCCAGGTCCTGGCGCTCGACCTGGATGCCGCCAGGGGATTCGCCTGGAGCGGTGGCCATGACGGCAAGCTCCAGCAGCTGACGCTGGCCGATGGGGCGGTTGCGGCGGTGGTTGACTTGGGCAGCAGCGTGATCTCGGTGACCGTTCGCGCGAACGATGGCCTCGTCGCCGCGTCGACGCGCGCTGGAGGCGTCGTGCTCCTCGATGCGGACGGCGGCATCGTGGGCCGCATCGGCGACGACCGGGTCATTCCCGCGGTTGCGTGGGCGGCCGACGGCTCGTTCCTCATCGGCTCGGAGCAGGGCGGCGCGACAATCTGGAGTGCCGACGAGTGGGAGCCGGTGCGCTCGCTGGCCACCGGCCCGGGAAG
>JAICRD010000077.1 GCA_025937535.1 Chloroflexota bacterium
ATGAACCGGCCAAGGGGGAAGGCGACGTCGATGCCCTTCAGGTTGTTCTCGCGCGCGCCGCGCACGACGATCGCGTCAGGCTTGCCGTTGCGGCGCTTCGTCGGCACGGGCACGGCCTTGTCGCCGCGCAGGTAGGCGGCCGTCACCGACCGCGTGTTCTCGAGCAGCTCCGGCAGCGGCCCTGAATGGATGAGCCGCCCGCCATGCTCACCCGCGGCCGGGCCGATGTCGATGACCCAGTCCGCGGATCGGATCGTCTCCTCGTCATGCTCGACCACGAGCAGCGTGTTGCCGAGCTCGCGCAGCCGGACAAGCGTCGCGATGAGCCGATCGTTGTCGCGCTGATGGAGGCCGATGGAGGGCTCGTCGAGGATGTAGAGCACGCCCATCAGCGACGAGCCGATCTGGGTCGCCAGGCGGATGCGTTGCGCCTCTCCGCCGCTCAGCGTGCCCGAGGCCCGGTCGAGCGTCAGGTAGTCGAGGCCGACATCGACCAGGAAGCCGAGACGCGCACGGATCTCCTTGAGCACCTGGCGGGCGATGGTGTTCTCGCGCTCGTTCAGGCGCTTCGGGAGCCCGTCGTACCAGGCCAGCGCATCGGTCACCGATCGTCGCGTCGTCTCGATGATGTTCTTGCCGGCGATGGTCACCGACAGCGACTCGGGCTTCAGGCGATAGCCGTTGCAGGTCGGGCACGGCTTGTTCGTCATGTAGCGCTCGAGCTCCGCCCGCATCGCCTCCGAGCCCGTCTCGCGGTGCCGGCGGGTCAGGTTCGGGATGACGCCCTCGAAGGTCGTCTTGAAGGTGTGGATGTTCCCGTTGCGCGCTCGATAGCGCACGTCGACGCGCTTCCCGCCATTCCCGTAGAGCAGGATGCGCCGCGCCTCGTCCGAGAGGTCACGCACGGGAACGTCGGTCCGGAAGCGATAGTGCTCCGCGACCGCCTCGAGGATCTTGCTGAACCAGCTCTCGGTGGCCGCCATCCGCCGCCAGGGCAGGATCGCGCCCTCGTCGACGCTGAGCGCGTCGTTCGGAAGGACCAGATCCGCGTCGATCTCGAGCCGGGACCCGAGGCCCGTGCAGTCCGGACACGCGCCATGGGGCGAGTTGAAGCTGAAGTTGCGGGGCGCCGGTTCCTCGAACGAGCCGCCGTGCTCCGGGCAGGCGTATTTCTCGCTGTAGATCCGGTCCTGCTCCTTCTTCGGCGCATCGGGCAGGTTGACGAGCAAGAGCCCTTCGGACAGGCGGAGCGCGGTCTCGATCGAGTCGGCCATGCGGCTCGCGTCCGGCCGCGGGTTGCCGTCGTCATCGGCCCGGCGCACGACCAGCCGATCGACCACGACCTCGATGCTGTGCTTGTACTTCTTATCGAGGCTGATCTCCTCGTCGAGATCGCGCAGCTCGCCGTCCACCCGGACGCGGACGAAGCCCGCCTGCTTGGCGCCGGCGAGGAGCTTCTCGTGCTCGCCCTTGCGGTCTCGGACAAGCGGCGCCATGAGCATGACCCGCGTCCCCTCTGGAAGCGCGTAGACCTGGTCGACCATCTGCTCGACCGTCTGGCGCTCGATCTCGCGGCCGCAGATCGGGCAATGCATGCGGCCGATGCGGGCGAACAGCAGCCGCAGGTAGTCGTAGATCTCGGTGACGGTGCCGACGGTGCTGCGCGGGTTCCGCGAGGCGCCCTTCTGGTCGATGCTGATGGCCGGCGAGAGGCCATCGATCTGGTCGACGTCCGGCTTCTCCATCTGGCCCAGGAACTGGCGGGCGTAGGCGGAGAGCGACTCGACGTATCGGCGCTGCCCCTCGGCGTAGATCGTGTCGAAGGCGAGGCTGGACTTCCCGCTCCCGGACAGCCCGGTGATGACGATCAACCGGTCCCGCGGCATCTCCACGTCGAGGTTCTTGAGGTTGTGCTCGCGGGCACCGCGAACGACGATCTTGTCAGAGGGCATCCGACTCCCAATGGTAGCAGGAACAGGACCGATGCGAACGTCTGTTCGGTTTGCCGGCCATGGGTCGCTGAGCACCATCGGACCCGATGATCGCCGCCATTCATGTCACCCGATGACCGGAATGTGGGATCGTGGCGGCCCTATCGCGCGTCCGCGGCGCCCAGCAACTCTTGATACCACCTACCGCTCGATTTCACCGTGCGCCGCTGCGTCGGGAAGTCGACGTGGACGATGCCGAACCGGGCGCCGTAGCCCTCGCCCCACTCGAAGTTGTCGAGCAGCGACCACACGAAATAGGCGTTGACCGGGACACCTTCGTCCCGGGCGTCGGCCAGCGCAGCGACATGACGCGCGAGGTAGGAGCGGCGTTCGGCGTCCTCCACGGATCCGTCGGCACCGATGGCATCCGGATAGGTCGCACCGTTCTCAGTCACGGCCAGCTCGATCGTGCCGTATTCGGCCTGGATGCGCGACAGCACGGCACGCAGCCCGTCCGGCCACACCTCCCAGCCGTTGCCGGTCGACTCGCCGACACCGGAGAGCACCGAGCTGCCGATGCCCCAATCGGGGGTCACGGGCACATCGGCAATGCGCTCGCGGCGGTAGTAGTTGACGGCGAGGAAGTCGATCGGCTCGGCACCGGCCACCGCCGCCAGGTCCAGGCCCTCGAGCAGCCCGTTCGACGAGTACCACTCGACCATGTCGGACGGGTAGCCGCGGCCGAAGGTCGGATCCAGAAACCAGCGATGCATGGCACCGTCATGGCGCCGCGCGGCGCCGGCATCGTCGACCGACTGGCTGGCGGGAATCACATGGGCGATGTCATGACACACGCCGATGCGCGCTTCGGGGGCAACCGTCCGGATGGCGCGCACCGCCGCGGCATGCGCCAGGTGAAGGTGATGGGCCGCACGCAACCCGTTCGCCCACCCGTGGCCGCCCGGGGCATGGCGACCGACTGCGTGGCCGATGAAGGCATGCGTGCGCGGCTCGTTGAGCGTGATCCATCGGCCGACCCGGTCACCCAGGCGACCGGCAACGATGCCGGCGTACTCGGCGAGACGGTCTGCGAGGGACGCATCGGTCCAGCCTCCGGCGTCCTGGAGGGCCTGCGGCAGGTCCCAGTGATAGAGCGTCAGCCACGGCTCGATCCCCCGCTCCAGGAGCCCGTCCACCAGGCGGTCGTAGAAGTCGAGGCCGGCCTGGTTCACCGGCCCGCGGCCCTCGGGCTGAACCCGTGGCCAGGCGATGCTGAACCGATAGGCCCGCAGCCCGAGCTCCGCCATCAGGTCGAGGTCCGAGCGCCAGCGGTGGTAGTGATCGCAGGCGACGTCGCCCGTCTCGCCGTTCCGGGTCCGCCCCCGCGTGTGGCTGAAGGTGTCCCAGATGCTCGGCCCGCGCCCGTCATCGGCGACGGCACCCTCGATCTGGTAGGCGGCGGTGGCGGCGCCGAAGGCGAAGTCGGGCGGGAAGCGGCGGGCGAGCGCCACCGGCCCCCCGGACGCATCGGTCACGGCGCTCATTTCTCGACGCCGCCGAAGACGACGCCGCGCATGAAGGCACGCTGCGCCAGGAAGAAGACGACCACCGGCAGGGCCATGGCCATGATGGCGGCTGCCTGGATCAGCGTCGGCTCCTGCGAGTAGAGGGCGTTGAAGCGCGCCAGGCCGACGGACAGCGGCTGCAGGTCCGGCTCCGACTGGAGGTACACGAGCGGCAGGAAGTACTCGTTCCAGGCCCAGAAGAAGTGGAACAGGGTCACCGCCACGATGGCCGGGATCGCCTGCGGCACGATCACCGAGCGCAGGATTCGGAACGGGCCGGCCCCGTCGATCATGGCGGCCTCGTCCAGCTCGCGCGGGATGGTGAGGAAGTACTGCCGCAGCAGGAAGACGTTGTACGCGTTGCTGAAGGCGTGCGGGATGATCAGCGGCCACCAGGTTCCCACCCAGCCGAACGCCAGGAACACGGCGTAGGTCGGGATGAGCGTCACCTGGAACGGCAGGATGATCGTCGCCAGCATCACGATGAAGAGGCCGTTGCGGCCGGGGAATCGGAAGCGGCTGAAGCCGTAGGCGACGCAGATGGCCGACGCCACCGCCGCCACCGTCGAGAGGCCGGCGATGGCGAAGGTGTTAACGAACAGGCGCGGGAAATCGATCGTCTCCCAGGCGTTCGTGAAGTTCTCGACGTTGAGCGCGAAGCCCCAGTGCTGCTGGAGGGTGCGCCAGCGACCCTCCCAGGTGATCGGTCCGGCCTCCGGATCGGCGGGGTCGATGAAGATGCTGTCCTCGCGGTGTGGCTCGACCAGCGCCCAGGCGCGCACGACCCCGTCCGGCCCCGGCACGTCGTAGACCGGGTACTCCGCTCCCTGCCACTCGAAGGTCTCCGGCGCGGCCGGGTAGAGCGGCGCGCCCGGTGCCGTCAGCTGGCTGCGGTCCTTGAACGACGTGGCGATCATGAAGACGAGCGGCATGAGGAAGATCGACACCACCGCGACCGCCAGCAGCGTCATGCCGGAGACCGCCGTGAAGCGGCGCATCTGGGCCTGGAGCCGCGTGTCATTGGCGCCGATGCGGGCGCGCCGGACCGGAATCGCGCTCATCGCTCGCCGCCCTCGTACACCCATGAGCCGGCGCTCCGGAACAGGAGGATCGTGAGGCCGAGGACGATGACGAAGAGCAGCCACGCCAGCGCCGACGCGTAGCCCATGTCGAAGAAGGTGAACGCCTCGCGATACAGGTTCAGGTTGAAGAAGAGGGTGGCGCGGTCAGGGTCTCCCCGACCGTTGCTGATCACGTAGGCCTGGGTGAAGTACTGGAAGGTCGCGATCAGGGCGATGATCAGGTTGTAGAACAGGACCGGCGAGATCATTGGCACGGTCACGTTGCGGAACCGTGCCCACGGCCCGGCCCCGTCCACCTTGGCCGCGTCGTACAGCTCGGTCGGCACGCTCTGGAGGCCGGCCAGGAAGATCAGCATCATGTTGCCGATGCCCCACAGGCCCATCAGCGCCAGCGCCGGGCCGACCCACACGGCGCTGTTCAGCCAGTTGGGACCCGGGATGCCGATCGCCTCGAGCCCGTAGTTCAGCCACCCATTCGACGCGTTGAGGACGCCGATCCAGACGACCGTGCTGGCCACGATCGGGATCTGCATCGGCATGTAGAAGAGCGTCCGGAAGACGTTGCGTCCCGCCAGGAGCGTGCTGTTCACCAGCATCGCCACCGCCAGGGCGAAGGCGAGCGTCAGCGGCACAACCATGACGGCGAAACGGACGGTCACCCACAGCGACTCGAGCAGGATCGGGTCGCGCAGCATGCGCGCGTAGTTGTCGAGGCCGATGAACTGGATCTCCGCGGGGCGGCGCGGGTCGAAGTCGGTGAAGGAGAGCGCCAGCGAGGCAAGCATCGGCAGCGCCGAGAAGACGACGAAGCCGATGAGGAACGGGGCGACGAAGGCAAGACCCGTCAGCGACTCCGGGGATCTGAGGCGCGTCCAGAGCCCGGGGGGCGCGAGCGGCACGGCTGCCACGCGGCCGCTGGTCGTGCCCGGGGTCGATGCCATGTCCCGCCTCACGCTAGGTGGTCGGAGGCGGCCATTGTGGCCGCCCCCGACCCAGGGGAGGAAGCCTCTACTCGGCCTCGTCGAAGAGACCCTGGAGCAGCTCGACATGCGCGTCGAGCTCGGCCTCCAGGTCGAGGTCAGGCGTGTTCCACAGCCGGCTGCCCAGGTCCTTGTTCGCCGAGTCGGCCTCGTCGAAGTTCGGCATGAATGCCTCGTGGCTGGGGTTGTCGGGGTACTCGAGCATCTGGGTCGAGACGTTCCAGTCGATCTCGAGCGGCGCGAAGGTCTCGTCGAGCCCGGCAAAGAAGGCGTCGCGCTGGCTCTCGATGGCCGGCAGGGCGCCCCACACCTGGGTGAGCTCGGGCGAGGCGGCCAGGAAGCTGAGCACCTGGAACGCTTCGTCCGGGTGCTCGGTGCTGGCCATGATGCCGATCGTGTCGGCATGCAGCTTCGAGGTGATGTTCCCGTCGGGTCCCTCCGGCAGGACGGCGATGTCCCAATCGGTGACCGAAGGCGTCCCCTCCGCGGGATAGATGCAGCAGGTGTACCACTGGTGCACGACGTCCATGGCGATCAGCCCGGACTGGAAGGTGTTTCCATCGGCCATGCCCTGCACGGCCGTCTCGTTCGGGATGAAGTGGTCGGTGTGGATCCCGTCGTAGAAGAACTGGAGCCCGGTGCGCCAGTTGTCGGGCCACTGGGCCGTCTTCCCGTCCTCGCCCACGGCCGAGCCGGAGCCGCCGAAGATCGTCGACCAGGCACGCGCGTCGTTCTCCGTGAACTGCGCATCGAGCCCGTACTGCTCGATCGCCTCGGGGTCGAAGTCGGGGCTGGTGGCGTCGTTGCCGTTCGCGTCGACGGTGAGCCGCATGGCGAGCTCGCGGACCGTCTCCCAGGTCCAGTCCTGGCCCTCGTACTGCTCACCCACCTCGTGCGGCGGATAGGCCAGGCCGGCCTCGTCGAAAAGCGACTTGTTGTAGTAGATGAACGACGGGTAGACCGCCATCGGGATGCCGATCTGAGTGCCGTTCACGTTGTAGACGTCGATCAGCGCCTGCGGGATCTCCGACAGGTCGACGCCCGACTCCTCGATGTACGGGCCGATGTCGAGCAGCTGGTCGCCGAAGGATTGCAGGCCCCGGATACCGACCGGGCCGATGATGTCCGGTGCGTCCCCGGCCGCGATGCGCGTGGCCAGCGTCGTGGACGCCTCGGTGTTGTCGACCACCGTCAGCGTCAGCGTGATGCCCGGGTTCGCGTCGTTGAATGCCTGGACGACCGCCTCCTCGGTCGGGATCTGCTCCTCGTTCTCGCCGGTCCCAAGGCCGACGAACCACTCGATCTCGACGGCCTCGCCCGTCGCGGCCGACTCTTCCGGTGGCGGCTCCGATTCGCCGGCCGCGGTGGACGGAGCAACGCTGGCCCCCTGTGTGCCGCAGGCCGCCAGGACCAGCGCCAGGCCGATGCCGGCGATGCCAAGCCTGCGGTGAGTCCGATTCGGTCGATGCATGACCCTCCTCCATCTGTTCGTAACCTGCACGGGGCGCGGGGACGAATCACATAGGCGCGCTGGACTGCCGGACGACGAGATTGGTGTCGAGGATCACGCGCCGCGGTGGCTCGCCGGGACGGCGAATGCTCTGCAGCAGCAGGCGCGTCATCTCGCGCCCCATCTCCTCGATCGGTTGACGCACGCTCGACATGGCCGGGCGTGCGGACTCGGCGAGCGGTGAGTCGTCGAACCCGACGATCGCCACGTCGTCGGGAACGCGTCGCTCCGCGGCCTGGAGCGCCACCAGGGCGCCGAGGCCCATGAGGTCGGACGCCACGAAGACCGCGTCGAGATCCGGCGCGCGCTCGATCAGGCGCTGCATGGCGGCGCGGCCGCCCTCGTGCGTGAAGTCGGCGACCTCGATCAGCCGCTCGTCCACGGGCCGCCCCGCGACCGACAGCGTCTCGTGGTAGCCGGCCAGGCGGTCGGCCCCGGGCGGCATGTCCTGCGGGCCGGCGATGGTGGCCACTCGACGCCGGCCCCCCTCGATCAGATGCCGGACCGCCGACGCCGCGCCGCCGCGGTTGTCGACGTCGACGTACGACACGCCCGCTCCCGGAGGGCGGCCGCCGACCACCACCGAGATCCCGCGGCGCTGCAGGTCGGCGGGAAGGGGGTCCGAGCCGTGGAGCGAGACGAGCAGGACGCCATCGGAGTGGCCGGCGGCGAGGTAGCGCTCGACACGCGCCTCGTCGGCACGACCCTGTGGCATGAGCAGCACCAGTTGCATCTCCTCCTCCGCCAGCGCGTCGCTGATCCCGCGCAGGACGCGCGGGAAGAACGGGTCGCCGAAGACCTGCCCGGTCGGCTCCGGAATGACGACCGCGACGGAGTCGCTGCGACGCGTCACCAGGCTGCGCGCGGCACGGTTCGGGATGTACCCGAGCTCCTTCACGGCGGCCTCGACCGCCGCTCGCGCGGCCTCGCCGACCCTTCGATCGCCGTTGACGACGCGCGAGACCGTTGCGCGCGACACGTTCGCCAGCCGAGCCACCTGCTCGAGGGTCGCCGACCCGGTCGCGGCCTGGGCGGTCATCGTGAGAGCGCTCTCACAGTCACGGAGGCATGATAGGCGGGACTGTCAAGAGAGCGCTCTCACGTGCCGCACCACGATGCGCCGGGGACTTTGGTCGGTTCGGTGTGCTTTGGGAGGGATCTGCAGGGTTGGCACCCGGACCACCTGGGGCCATCCTACGGACCAGTACCCGACCAGTACTTGTGGGGCAAGCGACCGGAATGTTCTCGGTGGCAGTGAAGGGCTACGGCATCGTCATCTGGGATGGCGACGGCGACTGGCGCACGTTCGGTGCGACCGACTCCCATAGCGCGATGCTGGCCGCACGCGTCGAAGCCGCCCTGGCCACCGTCCCGGTGCCGGCAGATGACTACTCGGTCCGCGAGGCGCTGCTCGAGATTTCCGGCGCCGGGCTGCTGTCCGCGGATTGCGACCACGCGCCCGGCGAGTGCGACGGCGAGGGTGGCTGGTCGTAGCCGACTGAGAGCCCCGCGAGATTCCCGCAGAGCCAGCGTTCGCTCCTTCACCGCGCCACTTCACGCGCGAGAGGCACGGTGCTACCATCCCGCTCCCGCCCGCCATTCCCCCACTCGGTGCCGTCTCTCCATGCCTGACGACCCTGCCATTCACGCCCGCGGCGTCACGCGGGTGTACAAGGCAAAGCCCAATCCGGTCACGGCGCTCGGCGGCGTCGACCTCGACGTCCAGCCCGGCGAGTATTTCGGGCTGCTCGGCCCGAACGGCGCCGGGAAGACGACGCTCATCAAGATCCTCACGACGCTCCTGCTCCCGACCTCCGGCGAGGCGAAGGTGGCCGGATTCGATGTCGTGCGCGAGACCGCCAAGATCCGCCGCGTCATCAACATGGTCTCGGGCGGCGAGCAGTCGGGCTACGGGCTGCTGACGCTGCGGGAGCAGCTGTGGATGTTCAGCCAGTTCTACGGCATGCCGATCGCCGACGGCTGGCGACGCGTCGACGAGCTCATCGAGATCACCGGCCTGACCGAGCAGAAGGACCAGAAGGTGCGGACGCTGTCGACCGGCCAGCGCCAGAAGCTCAAC